>JBDNGJ010000059.1:0-21758 GCA_041689365.1 Virgibacillus sp. | reverse complement strand
TTTCATTTCCTCCTCATGTTTTTTAGCTGATCACATGAAGAGGTTAATAGATTTTTGGATGACTGGCAAGGCTTTTTTAGCGAAAATGCTTATGTACTTTTACACCGCCAAACTATGTATTTTTATTATGCCATAAACACATCTCTCCTCTAATATATTAAATAGCAGTTTTTTTACCTTGATCCACTTGTTTCTTCGTTCTAAAAATATAGTTACTATACCGGGCCCTTGAAAATAATAATCTTATTCCAAGGATAAATTTATTAAATAGTATAAAGAAATGATAAGAGGTAAAAAACACCACAAGTGCAAATAGAAGATTAAATAAAATATTACTTCTCAAAAAATCCAGTCCGACAAAGTTAATAGATAAAGCCAATACACTTATTACAATCAAATGAGCAACGTAAATACCAACTGCATTTTTACCTACTTTTGCTATAAATGTATTTTGACCTATCGATGTATTTTTCAATGTTATAAATAAAAGACATAATGTTAAAGGGGCACTTGATAAGTAATAATCCCCAAAGGTCCGTTCACCGTCTAGCACAAACACGGTAATTAATCTCTCCATAACCTGAATTAATGAAAAAAGCAGGATTAAGTATAAAAAGTATCTTGTTTTAATTCCACTGATTTTCTGCATTATCCATTTATAATGATAGGCAATGCAGCAGCCAATTGATGTATAAAATAGCCCAAAAAACAAAGCGTCTGTTGTATGTATTGGCAAGTGAAATATACTGGAATATGTTTGTCCAAAGAGGCCAATTAGATTTAAGGTACCGCCCAAAATCAGCAGTACACCTAGCTTTCGAATTCTGATAAATACATATAAGATAACAATCGACCAAATCAACGCTGTCAAGTACCACAAATGATAGGACGTCATTCCTTCTCCATAATAAATGGCATCTATATTTACGAAAGTTTTTATGTATTGGCTCAATTCAGAGCTGACGTTTGAACCCATATAAATAGCTAGCACAGTTCGTAAGATAAGATCATAAATTAGATAAAATAAGTACCAAGTAAAAAACAATCCAATCAGCTTGAACATATACTGGCTAAAATAGGCTGTAGAGGTAAAGTTGATCATCACTTTTTGGCCAAAGAAGTATCCTGAAACAATAAAAAAGAAGGGTATCACCCATCTTGGAAAAATGCCTATTATATAGGATATATGTTCACTACTCTGCCAATCGTAGCCATAAGTTACGGTATGTAAACAAACAACTAAAAATACCGCAAAACATTTTACAACATCTATTGTAGTGTTTCTTTCCAAGTATAGTTCCTCCCTTCATCGTATCAAGACGCTATATTAATACCGATTCACCTATTACAGCCGGTCTTCCAACTGAATGATATTCTATCCCTTTATCTTTAACCATATCTAGTGAAAGGCAATTTCTCCCGTCAATAATAATAGGGTCAATCATCAATCTTCTGACATTATTAAAGTCTATTTCTATTATTTCTCTCCACTCTGTTATAATAAGAGCTAGGTTAGCTTCGGTTAATGCCTCATTAATCGAACTGGCAAATTGAACCTCATCAGAAAGTACGTGTTTTGCGTTTTCATTGGCAATTGGGTCATAAGCAATAACTTCAGCACCTTCCTGAAGAAGTCCATCTGAAATAACAATAGATGCAGCTTCACGCATATCGTCTGTATTAGGCTTGAATGCCAATCCCAGTAAAGCAATACGCTTACCTTCCAAACTACCTAAGCGTTGTCGTGCCTTATCTACTAACAGAGCTTGCTGATTATTGTTCACGTTAATTACAGCTTTCAACAGGTTAAAATCATGCTCTACTCCACCAGCGATTTGAACCAACGCATTTGTATCTTTTGGAAAACAAGATCCTCCATAGCCTATTCCTGCATTTAAAAATTGATTTCCTACTCTTTTATCTTTTCCCATTCCTTTAGCTACATCATCAACGTTTGCCCCAAGTTTTTCACAAATAGTAGATATTTCATTTATAAAACTAATTTTGGTTGCCAGAAATGCATTAGACGCGTATTTAATCATTTCCGCACTTCGAATATCAGTTTTAAAAATCGGAACACCAAATGGTTTATTAACCTGTTCGATTATTGATGCTGCTTTATCACTTTCTGCACCAATTACAATACGATCGCCATTAAATGTGTCACTGATTGCTGAGCCTTCTCGCAGGAATTCCGGATTTGATACGATGTCAAAGGATATATTTTTGGGGATTTTCGCTTTGATTAATTCCCCAATATATTCATTCGTCCCTACCGGTACAGTACTTTTAGTGACAATTACTATATCTTTTGAAATATTCATTGCAATTTCTTCTGCAACTGTTTCAATGAAGTTTAAATTAGCTGTACCATTATTATTTTGTGGAGTCCCAACTGCAATATATACAATATCAGTATCTTTAAGAAACTCTTTCAAACTACTTGTAAAACTTAGCCTGTTTTCATCTATACACTTTAGCATAAGTGATTCCAGGCCTGGTTCATGAATAGGAGAAAGACCCACCTTCAATTTAGCAATCTTATCCTTATTAACATCAACACATGTGACACAATGACCGATATCTGCTAGAGAGACACCAGTAACTAAACCTACATATCCTGCGCCAACTACTGTTATATTCAACTGTTCTCCCCCCTATCTAGTTTTCAACTATTAATTGGCAACTTTTCAATCGTCTCAAGCCATGCTGTTAAAGCTAAACTCTCGGGCAGCTCAACATCATCGAACGTAATGATTTGTCCTTCTTCAACTATTCTTTTCATGATTGCATTCACCAGCAAACCAATTGGAACGTGATTTTTATTCGAAGTCATTTTAACGGCTTCTCCTCTTACCTGAAAACTGCCAATACCCTTTTCGATTTCCTCGCCAGGCTGAAGTGTCATCTTTGCAATTGCTGCAACTCCAACCGAAGGGTTTTCTCCATTGTTTAAGAGCACACCACCCCCATTGATAACCCTTTTGATTGTTTTTATGACTTCCAGGTGGCAGAGATGGAAGTTTTGCAGAACTGTATAATATGGTCCTTCACCCATCTTAAAATAACGAAGTGCATCTTTTTGACGGCTGTCGTGTTCTGCTGTGATAAATACACCCGGAGGAGCTTTTGGTGCTAACACAAATTCAGAGATAGGATACCCTAACTGTTTAGCCTTTTCAGCTAATTCAGCACCTATTTTGTTTAAGTCATTTGAACTGGGTGCCAGAAGACCATCAACAGCAATGCCGGCACCCAAACCGTTGGCAACTAATGCCTGTTCTACTTGAACCTTTGTGCCATCTGTAAACGATACTGTCATGTCAAGACGAACACCATTCCTTTTTGAAAAATACTCCATATCCTCAAGTATCGGATCTAGTTTTAGAAACCCTTTAATATTTCCATATATTAATGGTTTGAACCCCATCCCTACGACATTCTCATGTAATGATGCCAGGCATCCTGGTTGATCTCCCTCTGCTTCAGTAATGAATCCTCTCTTTGCAAAATATGAACCAGTTGTCACTTGAAGTTCAGCATTCATTGTTATAACAGGTAAGGAAGCTTTAATTGCCTGATCGATAACTTCAGTTCCATAAATAACATCACCACTGCATTCGACTACTAAGTCACAATTTCCAATGAAATCTTCTACGGAATTTGTAAGTGTTTCTGGAAAGGGATAATCATCCATAGTAATAATTTCACGGCGCGTGAGAACTTTTGCTAAGCTTAATTCAGACTGTTTTCCAACCTCCAATGCTATTCCCTTACCAATCAACCCTGTTCCAGCAATACCTACTCGCGTTATTTTATCCATTAAATAGCCTCCTAATAAAATCTTGATTTCTCAATAAAGAACAATTAAATTAAAAAAACACTCCCCGACTCCGGTGAGCTAAACTTAATTGATCATTTTTTGGTATTTCTAAAATGCCTCCATACATACCAACTTGCTTCATTATTTCCTGCCATTTAATTAGTTCCTTATACCAATCTAGCGTTATCGTCTGCTCCGTCTTTTCAAGGGTTCCAGCTTCTAACTTCTGATAAATTTGAAGTGCCCCATCTGCCGCTGTATAGTTAGCCTCCCAATTCAAAGCGTTCTCGATCTTCTCAAAATTAACGCGATAAGAACGCTGGTCTGGTTCGCCATACCACTCAATCTTCACGTCAATTGGCAATGCAGTGGCAATTTCCTCCGCTAGTGGCCCTAATTGATAATTATTCCGCTTAGATCCTACATTAAAAATCTCACCATTAACGATATGAGCATCCGCTTCTAACAACAGGCACATTACATCAGTTGTATCTTCCACATGTACCATTGGCCGCCATTGTGATCCATCCCGCATTAAAGGAATAATTCCATTTTCCCATGCACCATAAGTCATCCCATTTATCGCTAGATCGAACCTCATTCTAGGTGAATAGCCATAAACAGTTGCTTGCCGCATCACAGTCACTATAAAATTATCCTCAGCTAATGGAAGAACCCCGTTCTCAGCCTTTTCATTTGCTTTGGCATAGACTGTTAATGGATTTGTTTCAGCATACTCATCAACGATTGTATCCTTATCCTGGAACCCATAAATGCTGCAGGAAGAAGGTAATATGTACCGTTGTACACCCATTTTTTTTGCAAGCATAGCCGTGTTCACTCTTGCCGCATAGTTAACTTCATACGTAACTTCTTTAAATAACTCACCACTTGGATCATTTGAAATAGCTACTAGATCAATAACTGCATCAATATCTAAGAAATGTTCTTCTTTTAACCGCCGGCAATCCTCATGAATAATTGTTAAGTTGGAATGGGGTTGCAATTTATCAACTCCAAAAAAGAAACGATCAATTACCGTAACTGTGTAATTATATTCCAATAACTTCGGTACTAAAATACTTCCAATATATCCCCCTGCACCTGTTACGAGCACATTTTTCATTTTTCCTTCCATGCCACCCCCGACAATCAAGTGATCATAAGACTCCATGATCAACACCTTCTTTAGATTGATACTGGAAGTTAATCTCCGCATCGTTTAACAACGGCTGCTTAGCATCTTTTTCGGATAAAATTGGGTTAGAAGTAGTCCAGTCAATTCCAAATGCAGAGTCATTCCAAAGTATGCCCTTATCATTCTCCGCTGAGTAATAGTTATCTACCTTATACTGCACATGTGTGTTTTCCTTAACTGTACAAAATCCGTGAGCAAATCCTTTTGGAACGATAAGCATCCGGTGATTATCCTCACTCAACGTAACCCCCACCCATTGACCAAATGTTGGGGAACCCTGACGAATATCTACTGCTACATCATAAATTGCTCCAGTAATTACCCTGACAAGTTTTGTCTGGGCCATTGGATTTAACTGATAATGAAGCCCTCGAATAACGTCCTTATCTACTGAAAGTGAATGATTATCCTGAATAAAATCAAATTCTAACCCGAGTTCTTCAAACTTTTTAAAATTAAAGCTTTCCATGAAAAAACCCCGATTATCCTTAAAAACCTTTGGCTCAATAATTTTTACACCATCAAGCTTTGTATCAATTAGTTTCATTGTTTTTCCCCCAAGATATTTATTATTTACTTCATCAGATGTAATCCTTCTCTCTCTTTATTCCTGTTCATATCCACTAACCGAATCAAATATTGACCGTACTCACTCTTCCTAAGAGGCTTCGCTAACTCTAATAACTTAGACTCAGAAATATAACCTTTATTAAAGGAAATTTCCTCCAAGCACGCCACTTTTAAGCGCTGTCGCTTTTCGATAATTTCAATAAACTGTGACGCTTCCAACAATGACTCATGTGTTCCAGTATCTAGCCAGGCAAATCCTCGGCCGAGTAAGTCTACTTTTAATTGACCTCGCTCCAGGTATTCTTGAAGAATATCGGTTATTTCCAGTTCGCCCCGTGCTGATGGTTCTACACTTTTTGCTATATCTATAACCTGGTTATCAAAGAAATATAAGCCTGTTATCGCATAATTAGATTTAGGCGTCTTAGGCTTCTCTACAATAGAAAGCGCCTTCCCATTCGGATCAAACTCCACTACGCCAAACCGTTCAGGATCCTTAACGTTATATCCGAAAATAGTAGCACCATTTAGCTGCTCCGTTACCCTTTCGAGGTGGGAAGTGAATTCATGACCATAAAAAATATTGTCACCTAAAATTAAAGAAACATCATCATCACCAATAAAATCTTCACCAATTATAAAAGCCTCTGCCAACCCATTAGGTTCATCTTGAATAGTGTAAGATAAATTAATCCCTAGTTCCGCACCATCACCTAATAACTGCTCAAATCGTGGCGTATCCTCGGGCGTTGATACAATCAGGATATCCCTTATCCCCGCCAGCATTAACACCGAAATAGGATAATAAATCATCGGTTTATCGTAAATCGGAAGCAACTGTTTGGATATCGATCTTGTTAATGGATATAAACGCGTTCCGCTTCCACCAGCTAGAATAATTCCTTTCATAATTACACCCACCTTTCATTTTTGTGTAAAAATCACATTAAAAAAACACCTCAATTTATGGTGAGATGTTGTTTTTCATTACATATGCTCAACATTATCTAATTGGTTATTATTTATTTTCATTGCTATTTGCTGAATTTGTTCAATCGCTGGACGGAGATAAACAGCGTGACTTTTATCAAACTCTTTCCTACTATACACTGTGAACCAAACATTTATTAATGTATATATGAAAAATAATTTTTCAATAGGTTCTAAGTGACCGCTCACTTCTTCATTCAGGAGAAAATCCGATTGGACTTTATGAAATGGGTGTCGTACCGTTCCAAGAAATCCAGCCATATCACACCAAGAAGGACCTATTTTCATACACCCCCAATCAATAACAAATATTTCTTTACTTTCCTGAGTACTAAGTAAATTCCAATGAAAGTAATCACCATGCTGAATGGCGTAATGCTTTTTTGGCTCTATTAAGTTATACATATTGTTTTTTAGTATTATGGCTTCAAGTTGTCTAATTAATGAAAAAGACTCGGTAGAATAGCCTAACCGTTCCATCTTTTCATATAAGGATTCAAAAATCTCTTTATTTTTCCAACCATGATGAATTGAACTAAATGACCATAATAGGTTAAGAAGTTCGTTATTTCTATGAGTAATATCGATTATAGGAAACCACTCTACAATTTCGCCGTATTTTACTGAACTTATTAATTTACTTATCTTACCAACATGATTAATTACTTTATCATTTAATTTAGGTTGGACCCCGTCAATTTTTTCCATACTAATTAAACATAGATTATATTTTTTCACTTCAGTTATACGCATAAACTCTGGAGTTACTTTTTTAAATTGTGGGTATAACTTATAAACTCTCAAATAAAAAAATTCCTCCACTTCTTTTTGGTTAGAATGTATAATTTTTGTTAAGTATTTTTGATCACTATCTTTAAGTGTATGCTCAATTAGTCCATCATTATTGTTTCCATGAAGATGTAAATATTTTGATTTAACAGAGGAGGTTTTGGTTTTTATCCAATCCTCTGATATTTCGACCACTTCTTTAAGATTATAATTAAGCTTTCTATAACTTTGAATAATTTTAAATGCCCTGTCATACTTATTTAGGTTTTGATAACATTCGGCCAATTTTCGTGGGTAAGATTCATTATCTGGAAATATATAGAATAGGCATTCTCCGACCAAAACAGCTTCTTCCCATTTCCCCTTGTTTATTAATTTTAGGAATGTTCGACTTTTTAACTTCCCCTTTAACTTTAAATATAAAGTTTTAGTACCTTCTCTTGATACTATTTCACATATTCTTTTTATTTTCCCCATTTAGAACTCCCTTTTTTGACACTGATTCTTTATATATATGGAAACATTTATTAGATCTACTAATTAAATAGATATACCCTCGCCATATTGTTAAATGATCGATCTTTCCACTTTATTCTCAACTGCTACCAATTCTGCTTTACTTATTTTAAAGACTATATCACAATTCTCTATCGTACTAAGCCTATGTGCAATTATAATTAATGTCTTCTCTCCTTTTAGCCCGTCAATGGCCTTCATGATTTCCTTTTCTGTTTCATTATCTAGGGCTGATGTTGCCTCATCCATAAATAGTATTTCTGGATTATGATATAAAGCACGTGCTATACCAATACGTTGTCGCTGACCACCAGAAAGTCTGACCCCTCGTTCACCTACCGTAGTTTCGAGTTTTTCTGGGAGTTCTTCGATAAACTCTTTTAATTGCGCCTGATCTAATGCACGCCATACTTCATCTTCATCAATTTTATCCTTATCTATCCCAAAGGCAACATTTCCACGTATAGTATCATCTGAAAGGAAGATTGATTGGGGAATATAGCCAATTTTCTCCTGCCATAACGACCTTTGTTCATGTAAGTTCATTTCATCTACCAGAATAGTTCCATTTTCAGGCTGAAACAGCCCCAAAATAATGTCAACAAGTGTTGTTTTTCCAGCACCTGATTCACCGATAAATGCAACTGACATTCCTATTGGTATTGTCAGAGAAACATCCTTAATAGAACATTCTTTTTGATTCGGATAACGAAAAGACACTTTATTTAGCTTTATGGAATTTTTAAACGTTCTTTCCCCTCGATTTATTATTACTGATTCTTTATTTTTCTTGATTTTTACATTTTCATCTTTATTTAAGAATAAATCATTATAGACAACGGATAAGGCTGGGTGATTATATCGGATACTAGTAATTAGTGAGACTACCCGGGTGATGGAAGGCATTAATCGAAAAGAGGCCATAGCAAAGAGCGCCATTGTCGAAACAATTTGAGTAATCCCTGTTCCTTGAAAAACAATAATTAACATTGTGACAAGAACAATAGACACTAATAGGGTTTCGATGAACAACCTAGGAGCTATTTCCAACATCTTCATATAGCGGCTATTGTTTGCCTTGATTTGACTTTGACCAGTGTATGAATTAATAAAGAAGCTTTCTTTTCCCGATACTTTTACTTCTTTACTTGCACCTAATCCCTGATTCACCCATTTAATCATTGTTCCACTTACTCTTTGCTGTTCTTCTCCTAGATGGCTAATCTTTTTACGAAGAAATGCAAAAAATAAAAGAACACTTCCACCTAATAAGATAGAAGCTACTAATGTTGCAATTGGAGCCGTTATTAATAGCAAAATTAAAATACACATAATAACAAGGAACTCAGTAAATAATTGGAACCCTGATATAACGATTCCTTGAAATACCTTAGATACTTCTCCGTTAACATTTCGAAGTAAATCTGCAGTATTTCGTTGCAAATGAAAAGTATAGGGCTTTACTAAGTATTCTCTAAATAAATTCCTAGATAACTTAACCTGTTGATTTAAAATAACTCTAAACTGCGCATAGTTAAAAAGAAGTAGGTATAAATTCTTTAAAACAAATATTGCCAGTAATGTTATTACTGAAAAAACAATGAAAGCAGTTGTTGATTGAAAATTAAATAGGTCATAAATGTAGGACAAAACAGCTTGTTCCTGAATAATAGCAGGATCGGTTACAATTCCTACAAACGGTACAATTAAACCTATTCCAATTGTTTCAAATAAGGCTGCTATTATCATCATAAAGAATAATATAATCAGTTTTTTCTTTTCTCTTTTGTTAAAAAGGCTTAACAGTTTTGTTAAAGTAACCTTCAATTTTGTTACCTCCTTCATAAAAATTTGCCTCAGTAATTTTCAGTTTGTGAAAACTAAATTTATATGAGTTATTCACACCGGCAAACTATCAAGCTAAGGTTATTTCCCTATTTGAATCCGTGAAGCTATCAATTACTGATGGCCTTTGGAAGAATTAGGTGTTCACCGAATTGTCTGTCAAACTCAAAGTTACTAAATCTTCCAAATCCATTATTTGGTGTAAATGTTAATTCACCGACATATATTTTCCCTTGGCTATAATATAAGTCCACACGAACAAACGGGAAACCCTCAGAGAGTTTGCGAGATATCTCGAGCATTTCATTATAGTGATAGGGTTTCTTCACACTAATATTAGTATCCGGCAGTCCATTGATGTTCATATTTAACCAATTCCAATTTACATCATAGTACCCTTTTTCTCTCGTATTTTCCTTAACTTTAACAGCAACTGTATATTGAGGCTCACCATGGTAACAATAAAACTTATATTCTTTCATATCCCCAGTTGTGTCATCTATTAAGTGTTCAATTATTACTCTGCCTCTTATATTTTTATAATTCTTTTCTCCAGATACATAAAAGTAATTTGTATTTAACCAATTTTCAATTCTCTTTTTAGCGTTAAACCAGTCTAATTCCGCTTTATCTTTAACAATCATATTCCAACCAGAACCATGCGTAGCTTTAACAATAAATTTTTCCGGAAGTAAATCTATATTAATATCATTAGCATTATCATAAACTCCAATTTTCGGAATTAAATACTTCCCTCCTACCACCTCTTTCACATAGTTTCTAACTTCATTCTTATCAACATACTTAGCATATTTTTCTAATGATCCATACAATTTTAACCATTGAATTTTTTCTGTTAGTGTAATTGGAGTCTTAAAATTAATAGTATATCCATGTTGTCGTAGAAATTTTCTTTTTATATAGCTTTTATGGGTAACAGGTAATAGGAATCTTGCTTTATTTTTTCGTTTCACTATATTATCTAATGCTCTAATAAGTATCTTCTTTAAACTATATACCATGATAAACCCCCTTCATTCTGTAATAGTCAATTTGAATTGAACACATATGTGAAATAAATAAAAAACTCCTACCTGATAAGATAGAAGAGACCATAGTTACAAATGTTTGATTTAAATTTTAGTTATTTTTTATCTGGTAGAATCAAGTGACTACCAAAAAGTCTGTCGAATTCAACATCACTAAATTTTGCAAAGCCATTATCTGAAGTGAATGTTAGTTCACCAACATATATTTTCTCTTGACTATAGTATAAGTCAACACGAACAAACGCAAAGTCATTAGAAAGTTTAGCGCATATATCTAACATTTCTTCAAAGTGATAAGGTTTTGTCACACTATGATTAGTTATTGGCTGCCCTTTCATATTCATGTTTAACTTATTCCAATTTAAATCATAAAATTCTAGTTGCCGAAAATAAGGATCTGTTACAACCAAGATATATTGAGGCTTACCATGATAACAATAAAATTTATATTCTTTAACAGCCCCAGTAGGATCGTCTATTAATTGTTCAATTATTACTCTACCCCGTATATTTTTATAATTCTTTTCTCCTGAGATATAATAGTAATTTGTATCTATCCACTTTTTGATCTTATTTTTAGTGATATTCCAGTTTAAATTTGACTTATCTTTAACTATCATGTTCCAGCCAGATCCATGAGTAGCCTTAACAACAAACTTTTCCGGGAGTAAATCCAGCTTAATATCATTGGCTTTCTTATAAACTCCAATTTTGGGAACTAAATAGTGCTCCCCCACCTTTTCCTTCACAAAACTTCTTACCTCATTTTTATCAACATATTCCGCGTATTGTTCTAATGAACCGTATAATTTAATCCATTGTATTTTTTCTGATAAAGTAACCGGTTTTTTAAAATTAATAGTATATCCATGTTGCTGCAGAAACCTTTTTTTAATAAATCTTTTATGTGTAATAGGTAATAAGAATCTCGCTTTATTTTTCAGTTTTATTAACCTATCTAATATTCTAATGACAATAAATTTAATAATGTTTTTCAATTTAACCCTTCCCATCTTTTCACCACTACATTTAGGTCTTCATGGAAGGCAATCATTAGGGGTATTTAAACAGTTCGTCGCCCTTTAATAATCAAAGCATATAAATTATAAAATCTATAAAATAAACTACCTAATGAATAACTACGAACAAGTAAATAAGAAATAATTCTTATCTTTACTGGGTCTTTTCTTACTAATTCCTTGAAGTAGATATTTTTTTTAATATTTATCTTCATGCTTCTCCATTTTTTATACAAAGTCTTACTTAGGTAATTTTTTTTATTATAAATAATTTCTCTATTAACCCAAAAGTTATGAACAAAAGCTAAAAATTCAAACTCCTCCTTATTCTCTGTGTATATATGATTATATTTAAGTTGTTGCTGAATATAGCTGGTTGCCTTTTCCACTTCTAGTAAAACAGGTGATATTGAGTTAGTTATTGATGTGCTTCTGGAAGTGAAGTAAAAATATAAATACTTATCGATAAGACAAACTTTTGGATCATGCATACCCAAAGAGCATGAAAATGCTAAATCTTGTGCCTTTGCAATACTTTGTGGGAAAGGGATATGATTATCCGCGATAAACTTTCGCTTGATTAACTTACTCCATAAAGACGGGTTTATTTTATTTGTCATAATCTTTTTCAAAAAGTCATCTCCAACCAACATTTGATAACTGATACTTTTAGTTGAACTTTTTTTCATTTCATCCCCATCTACGAAATAAAATTTATAACACACGATATCATAATCTTTTTGTTTCGCTTCTTTATATAGTACTTCAATGGCATCTTTTGCTAACCAATCATCTCCGTCCACAAATAATAAGTACTCTCCTTTTGCAACTTTAAAGCCATTCTCCCTTGCTTCCATAACCCCTTTGTTATTTTGGTTAATAACAATAATCCTGGGATCAATATCAGCTAATTGTTGAATACCCTTTAATGTGTTATCTGTAGAACCATCGTTAACTACTATGATTTCTATATCTTTGAAGGTTTGACTGATGAGAGATTCCACACATTTTTTTATGTACCTTTCTATATTGTATGCTGATACAATCAAACTAACTTTTGGCATCATGATGGACGGACTCTCCTTTTTGATTTTATTTATACTGAAAAAGGTTAATATCATTTATTTGTCCGGAATAACTTGACAACTTTTTTCGAATTTTGATAAATCTACTGTATACTGTTGGGTGTAATAAGAATAATTTAAGTTCCATTGTGTCTTTCTCGTTTAATATATTCTTGTAATTTTTGAATCCTGTTCTAAATTCATTTTTCAATTTCAACAGAATCTCTTTTTCGGATGGAAAATGCCTCTTCACCAAATAGTAATGAATGATAATTAGATGTAAATAAGTATTCGTTCCCTGTTGAAGCAAGTAATTATATTTCTGTAACTCAAAAAACAAAACCCGATCCCTAAGTGCTTCAATTGCATCAAGTCTCTTTAGATTATATTTTTCATTAGTAAAGCTTGCTTCGTTGTGATAGTAGTAGTACAAAATCGCATCTGTGAAAACAATTTTTTTCGTAACTTGAATGATATGGTGAATCACAAATTCGTCATCGTGCACTTTCCCATCTGGATACCGAACGTGTTCAAAAATCTCTCTCTTGTATAGTTTATTCCAAGGTACAACCATTGCTAAATTTTTTTCGTTAAATAAATTTTGGAAGGCCTCTTCTTGTCTGAAAGAGTGAATATGCTGATTTGTTATTGTCTTATCGCTTCCTCTTATATGCCCATTTATATTGGCATTGTAAACTTTAGTTATCCCACACATTGCTATGTCAGCGTCATTATCATTGAGGTGTTTCAGCAGAATCTCATACATTCTTGGGTGAATACTGTCATCAGAGTCCACAAAACCGATGAGATCACCGCTAGCCATGTCCAAACCTTTATTTCTTACAGATGACAAACCTATGTTTGATTGATGGATCACAATAATTCTCTCATCAAGCTCAGCAAATTCATCACATATTTCTGGACTTTTGTCTTTAGAACCATCATTAATAATAATGATTTCAAGATTTTCATAAGTTTGATTCAATATACTATTAAAGCACTTTTCAATGAATACTTCCCCGTTATAGACAGGGACAATGACAGATATTAATGGCTTCATGCTGTAATATCCCCCTTCCTTACTAGACAAGTCACCTTTACCTTCTTTTAATAAAGTCTAACTACTTAGCACGAATTGATTTCTAATATGATAAATCGCCAGTGTTATCCTTGGTAACCGAGACCAAAAATGAATTAAATAGGTTTCCTTTTTTGATACGTAAGGATTTTCTAAAAATAAGTGTTTCCACGAGATAATTTGCTGAGTCACGAACTTCAATGACTTTTTTCGTACTTCCTTATTTTCCTTCATAATATCAATAACCAACCATCTCAGGGATTTATAATAGTCTGCTGTGATAATATCCAGAACATATTTAGGCGTATTTTTTTGTTTTAAAAACTCTATAGACTCTTCAAAGTTTTGAATTAGATCTAACCGTTTTACACTGTACTTCGTTAACTCCTCCCTAGTCATACTTTGCGAATGAATAACATAAAAATACAATCGTTCTTCCGTAAACACTATTTTATTGGCTTGTTGGATAAGCCGGTATTGTACGGCAGCATCTTCAAATCCTCTACCAATTGGAAAACTAACTTCCTTAAATAATTCCCTTCTATAAAGCTTATTACATAAGCCAAATCCTGTGAGTTTGCCACTATACATTTTATATAACGCCTCTTCATTATTCATCGAATAAATGCTATTACTCATAGCAGAATTACCTAATATCTCACCATTCACGTCTATTAAATAATTATTACATGTGCTTATGTCTGCATGGTTTGTCTCGCACAGTCTAAATAACTTCCCAAGCATGGTTAGATCAAGCCGGTCATCTCCATCAGCCATAAGAATGTATTTTCCGGTAGAAGCTTCAAGCGCTCGATTACGAGCTGCTGAGACTCCTTGATTAGACTGATAAATATAGGTTATCCGCTCATCTAACTGCCTGTAATAATTACAAATCTCACCGCTGCGATCTGTAGAACCATCATCTATAATAATTAGTTCAAAGTCTGTAAACTGCTGATTGAGTATAGAAGTAATGCATTTTTCAACATATTTCTCTAAGTTAAATACAGTAATCGAAATACTAATAGAAGGTGCTTTCACGCTTAAAATCCTCCTCTTTATCAAATGGCGTCTTTCCCAAAATTCCTAATAGGAACTTCTTTGTCATCTTTTTCTTTTTGTAAAGCTTTACTCAATTTATCTTTTAATTCTGGATCCTCTATTAAACTAATGATATTATGCATTATCTCTTGTTCATTTAACCTGGAAATCAGTCCCGTCTCTCCGTGTTTAATCTGTTCTTGGGCTCCTACTGTATCTGTTGTCACAATAGGTCTTTCCAATGCTCGTGCTTCGGCAATAGTAATACAGTAACCTTCATGTCTCGAAGGCTGGACATATATATCGCATTGACGTACATAAGGATAAGGATTGCTTTTTGCTCCTTCTAATATAAAAGAGTCTTCTAAGCCAAATTCCTTTATCATTTTCTGTATATGAGTCCTCCATTCTCCCTCCCCAATCCAATGCCACTGTATGTTATATCCGAGTTGTCTTAATGCGTACAGGATTTTAACCGCTAGATCGGGTCCTTTCTCATTCATAATCCTTGCTACCGTCACAATTCGAATGATTGAAGAAGCGGGAAACACATCTTCTTTTTCTGCAAGATCCGTAATATTCATCGCAGAGACTTCATTTGTTCGAGTCTCTATTTTGTGACTTAATGTAGGTAGTTTTTCTTTTAATTGTATTGTAGCAGTGTTTGAGACCACACATATACGATTAAATGACTTATACATTCTTCGTGCAAACTCTGGGTCAAAACCTATTTGATTTATATCAAAATGTATCCATTGGTTTTTTTCTGCTGCCTTCACTCGAGTGGCAATATAGTACGTTATTATATCCATCGGACCTGCATAGGCAACTGCAAGGTCATACTCGTTTTCCATTATTGGAACTTGTTTAAAGACTTTTTTAAACAAGATTCGTCTGTCTGTAGTTACTCTCATATAGCTATGAATAGCCATAAAAAAAAGCGCCTGTTTATACCGACGCTTGGATAAATACTCTTTTATTTTTTCTTTGGGATTGTAAGTAAGATCTCTTAGTTGTCGCGCAACCTGAGGAAATTCCTTCATCTCCCGAATCGTTACATGTTTGGGTATTTCTTGATAAAATCCACCTTTTTTTTGTAACAATAATAACGTTATTTCATATTCCTCTTCAGGTAATTTATCAAGCATATTTAAAAAGGCTCGTTCCGTTCCTCCGACATTCATACTTATTAGCATAAACAGTACTTTTTTTCTCATAGTTTCAATTCCTACCCCTTTTTTGGACACCTGTTATTTTACAAGGTATCCCACATATACCCTAAAACATTTTATGACAAGATCTAAATGATGAAATTATTTATTCTGAAGGACCCTATAGTAATAAATTTCATCCTATTAACTGATAAAATTTCCGTACTTCTCCAATATTTCCTTTTTTCTCTGCTTCAAGATATTTAACAATATCTTGCCTTAATTCTTGATCATTGATTAATTGCATAATCCCATCAAATACGGATTTTGCATCCATATCAGCAACCAGACCATTCTTCCCTTCAACCATCTGACTGTATACTGCATCGAATCTTGTGGTAACAACTGGTATATTAAGCATTCTTGCTTCTGCAATAGCAAGACCAAACCCTTCAAACCTAGAAGTTTGTACGTATATATCAGCATCTTTAATAATCGGGTATGGATTTGCTTTTACTCCTAATAAGATAAAATGTTTTGATAAATCATTTTTTATGATAAATTCTTCTATTTCCTTTTTTAAAGGTCCTTTACCTAATACGTACCACCTAAAATTAATACCTTTACCTTTAAGCATTTTGCATGTATTTAGTGCAATATCATATCCTTTTTGTTGATCAAACCTGCCAATAGTAAGAAGTTTTATTCCATCAAATTCATCGTTTATGCCCTTTCCAATTTGACTCATATCTAAAATAAAATTTGGATTATTAATATCATGGATTACAGCTAACTTATCTGAATAATCAGGAAATGTCTGTAAAAATATTTCTTTTGTAGATTCGGAAACAGCTACAATGTTATTGTATTTGTCATAAAACTCTTGTTGAAAATCCTTATCTCTGCCTTCCAATCTATAACTCACATTAACCCATGCCAACTTTTGCTTTGCTTTCACTTTATCTGCAACATAAAAAGTAGGAACACCTTGAGAATAGCTTATTGCAACATCATACTCTTTGGGGTTATATTCGATGTTATTAGAAACATTCTGCCAAAAGATTCTTGCCTTCTGTGAATTCCGGTATTTTTTCTTTCGAATACCTAAGGAATATTTTGTTCTTGAGTAAAGCATCTTAAAATTTGATTTTTTAAGAGTATAAATCAACGATTCTCCAAACTTTAATTTTGTAAAATCGGTATATTCTAAGGGTTTTAAAATGTTCACCTCATCTGGGACTAAACGCTCAAGAACAGTGCCATGTGCAAAGAGCATTAAATCAACAGAGTACTTTGAATAATCTAGAAGTGATAATAATGATATTAAACTCTTTTCAGCACCTGCACAATCTAATGAATCTATAACAAACAGTAATTCTTTTTTCATAATGCTCAAACCCCATTAATATAAATTTTTGTCGCGAAATATTATGCCATATATCTAGTTTTCAAAGAGTGCTCTGAACTTAATTTTTATATCTACAATTTTTAGTTTAGATATTTTCACTTTCTTCTTAAGGTTATACCAGATTAATTTGCAATCTAGTGTACTAATCCAGTAACCTTTCAGTATATTAATTGTATTTACATCTTCTTCGCTCCTAGCACTTCCTTGTCTCTTTAATACTTCATTTAAAGTCTTTAATGTTGCAAATTTAATCCCGTCATAATAAAAGTGATTTTCTGGGTTAAATATAATATCATCGATGGATTTTTTAGCTTTCATAACTTTAGCATTACAACGTGTATGAAATTCAATATCAGAGACGTTCTCATTTCCATAGCTGATAAAACCTAAGGGTGTTGATTTAGAATATCCGTAAACTTCTAATACTGCACTATTTATAATACAAAAACTTTCAGTATTGGCACCTTGCTCCTTCAGATACTTTTTAAATTCACTTGTTTTCCTTCCAATTTCACTACTAGGTAAAGCATTGTTTAAAAAATGGATACTATTATCGTTAAGTAAAGTTTGAGAAAGCGAAAGCGTGCCTTTGTGTGTTTCATTAATATAAAAAGAATAATAACACTTGCTATAAAGCTTTGTTAGTTCACTTTTAACACTTGAAACGTTTTTTAATTCGTTTGTTTCAAAGACGAGAACGGTTATTGTTTCTTGACCATCATTAAAGTAAAAACTCGCTAACTCATCAGGTTCTGTATTATCATCTTTAAATTCTTCTTTGAACAACTGCAGAAGAAGGTTTCTTGGACCCTCATTTTTTAATGTGACATTCTTCTCATAATATATATCACCATAATCTTGAAGTATTTCCCTGACGTTTTCTTTTTTGTGAAGACCCTTTGGAAATAAAAGAACAACATATGTGTCTGATTTTAACTTACAATATTCATAAGTTATGAAATCTCCCCACTTTTCAAGAAGACCTTTACGTTTAAAAAATTCATAATTATAGTTGGTTGTATTACCTCGTATGTTTACCGTTTTTAACTTCTTATCGTAAAGTAATGCTGCCGCAACACGATGGGCCCCATCAATGGGGACATTATTTTCATCAGTGGGGATTAGTGAAATATTTCCATCAAATCCATCTTCTTTCACAGACTTCAAGGTATTATTAAATGAAGAAACAAAAGATTCTATACCCTTTTTACCTGAACCATCATCTTCATCATAATTGTTAAAGACCCAAATATGATCCTCATACAACCTAAGTCCCCAGTTACTATTCAATTTTTCTTCATAGAATTTTCCATATATATATTTTGCCATAATATCAAATCGTCTATGATTAATTAATGTTTGTGGCTCGACATCTGATGATGGGGCGTCTTGAATTATTTCTTTCTCGTTTATACGATTTATATTTATTTTATTAACAATACCTTCGCCTAATTCATTGCTCACTGTTTCCACCACCTTGTTAGTCAACCTGCTTTAGTCCAACTGGTTTAGGCACTATTCTCGCCGCCCTCATCACTTTCCTTACTCCAGGAAAAAGAACATTTAAATAAGGATGGAGGGAAAATAAATATAATTGCTTTCTTAATGCTTTGTCATCCATTACTGCCCTTCTCAGCTCTCGGTAGTTATTTGTTATGTAGGATTGTAGTTCTTTTCGATGCTGCCCGTTTTTATCCTTCTCTCTGTTAAACAGCAACAGATTATAATGAATAAAGCTCATTTTCAATATAGCCTTATAGGACTCATCTGTTAGTCCCTGATGGAATTCCTCGATAAACCGGTGCCTTTCCTTTAACCCCTTAATGATATCGAGGTTTCTTGGGGTATAGGATGCGACGATGCTATCATCCCGTTGATAGTAGTAATATAATGGCTTATGCAAAAGCACAAATTTCTCAACCCGATGCATCACTTGGTGTGCCCAAAATACATCTTCAAATAATACCCCTTTTTGAAATGAAATATCGTTGATCAGTTTTGTTTTATAAAGCTTACCCCAGGCAAAATTCTTCACCCGTTCATTAATAACTAACTCATACATTAGCTTTCTATTATCCAATTTTGTTGGGGTATCATTTTTATTATGATACCTGTTATCCAAAAGTAATTTATCGTCATGGGCATAATAAAAAGCTGATTGAACAACATCAGCTTGATATGCCAGGCTACAGTTAATCAGGTTTTCAACCATGTTATGTTCCAGCCAATCATCACTATCAACAAACATAGTAAATTCACCTGTCGCATGCTTCATTCCGTAATTTCTTGCGTCTGATAATCCCCCGTTCTCCTTGTGAATCACCTTTATCCGGGGGTCTGATTTTTTATAATTAGCTGCAATAGCTCCACAATTATCTGGAGAACCATCATCTACAAGGATGACCTCTAAGTTAAAGTATGTCTGGTTAAGAATACTTTCGATGCAGCGATGGATATATTTCTCCACCTTATAGATTGGGACAATAACGCTAACTTTTCCCTTTTGCATCCTGTATTGCCCCCTCTATATTAATTCGTATAGTTTTTCCAATTCCTTGCCATTATGAAAATTGATGCCGTTGCAGTTCGCTGCAAGTCTATCTCGCAATGCCTTATCGCTGTATAACGTTTCTATTCCATCTGCTATACCTTCAGCTGACAGATCACAAATCATGCCATCAACCCCATCATTCACCTGACTTTGTGCGGTTGGATAACTGGTTATCAGCACCGGTTTACCAAGTATCTGAGCTTCCCCAACCGTTACGGCCTTCCCTTCATATCGGGATGGCTGAACATAAAGATCTGCTTCTTTTAAATAGGTATATGGATTGGTTTGTTTCCCCAATAAAATGAAATTTTCTTGTAAATCATTTGCAGCAATTAACTTCTCCAGCATTTCCTGATCGCCACCATAACCAACAACATACCAAACAATATCATCATAACCTCTGTCCTTTAGCAGCTTTAAAGCACGCACTGCATTATCAATTCCTTTTGCATGAGAAAGTCTTGCTACTGTTATCAGTTTGAATCGCGGATCAGCGGTCATCGGATTTTTAACTTTCTCATTGGATAATGCTTTCACAACCTCTGGTGATGCGATGTTCTCAATAACAATAACCCTCTCTTTTAAGCTGGGGTATTTTTTGATAAATGCGTTTTTACACGCTACGGATACGGCTGCAATGTAGTTAAATTTGCGCCACATGTTTAAATCCATGTTTATGTCCGTTTCTACTGTTGAGAAATCAGTATGTATCCAGGCTATCTTTGTCTTGGCTTCTACCTTCTCTGCTACAACGTAATGCGGCCATAAATAGCTGATTGCAGTATCGTATTTCTTTTCCAAGCTTGGCAGAAATGGCAATGCGTATTTCCACATAAATTGCATTTGCCTGTATCCTGGTTCTGACACGCTGCTCTTATTCGCTTTATACTTAGCCATAAGCCTTGTCAGACCTAGTGTTACGTTGCCTGATTTTAAAATTTGCCCAATTGACATTCGAAAGGTCTTATAGGCATTTGACTCTTCCAGTAAATTTGCCTCATCAGGGAGCAGATCGATTAAGTCACCAGTATGACTATATAGCATAAGATCAATATGGCTTCTGCTGTAATCAAAATTATCCAACATGCTTATCAGACTTCGTTCAACGCCTCCAACCTCCATATCAAAGCTGGCGATTAACATCTCTTTCATATTGTCCTGCTGAGCTGGATTGATATATAGCTGTCAACGTGTCTATTGCTCGCTTTAAGGAATACCCGCTCTTTTCAAATCCATTTATGATAGTATAGGTGTTCTTTTCTTTCTGACCTGCCAATTCAACTATCCTGTCTGCCCAAACATCAGGTCCATCAGCTAATGAAAGCTTTGCTAGTAAACCTATTCCCAAATCCGCTTCTGGCTGAATAGCTTCTGATACCACGGCGGGCAATCCACATGCTTGTGCCTCAAGCAACACAAGACCTAATCCTTCATAATGGGATGGAAAAATAAATACATCCATGCTATGCAATATGGTGGATATGTCATGTCTTATCCCTGTAAATCGTATGTTTTCAAGGATTCCTTCCTGTTCAGCCTTTTCTTCTATTTGCTGTCTTAAATCTCCATCTCCTACTAATAATAGCTTAATAGTGGGGTCTCTTTTGATGACATGCTTCATAATTTCCACTATAAACATGTGATTCTTTGCTTCTATAAACCTGCC
>JBDNGJ010000058.1:0-3619 GCA_041689365.1 Virgibacillus sp. | reverse complement strand
GTTTCCATCAATCTCCTTTTATGAATATTTACTAATTCTGGCACTGTTGAGCCATCTAACGCTGTAATGGCATAACTTTTTTTCACTCTGTCTTCCTTTTCATTAGATATAATATAAAGTGAATCGTTATACCTCCGAACGGTAAACCCAACATCATCTTCCATTTCAGGTAATTGTGCGTTATATTTAAACGCCATATGTAAGTCTTTAAAATCCAGTAAATAATCCTGAACAATTCCCACAAACTTTTCATCATTCATATTGCGCGATTCCTGTATTTTGCCACGATAAAAATCTGGATTATCGCAACCCTTTTTATCCAGGCAACCCGCATAATCGTTATGTAAAATACTAATAACGTCCTCGAATATTTTTAAGTACATTATGATCTCCTTCATCTACTAGGAACTCTTTAGACACCTAAATAAACATCTTCAGGTTGCTAAATATGATTGATCCCGAACAACTACTGTTTCAGGTGTGAAACGAATCAAGACATTACTTTTATCTAAGTTTTTAAAACGTGAATCCCATTTATTTTCATCTGGGTCCAAATATCGTGACAGCAGCCGATACGCAATTGTATTATCAAACGGCATAACTGCTGCCATTCCTCTAAACCCAGCATGCAAAACCAGTCCCGTTTCAGGGTCAAAGTCCACAATCCCTATTGCACATTTCGGATTATTTTTTATCCGCTTCGGGAAGGTATCGGAAGGTGTACCAATTATCCAAAGTTGCTGTATCTCCCAGTGAAACCAAACTGGTGTATCTCTCGGAGCATCCTTGTCAACCGTGGCTAAATGAGCAAATAGAGGCTTAGCGAGTAACTCCTCTAAATCAAAACTTCTATCTCCATTAGTAATAATCTTCATAATATGACCACCCTTCTATTGTTCACCATTACAAAGGTGTCTGTTATTTTTTAATATCTTTTAAAAGAGAAATCACCTCTTCATTCTGTTCAATTATCGTCTGATTTTGCTTTCGTAATTTCGTGAAATCAAATAAATATACTAACAAGATTGCAACTATCAAAAAACTCATATGTACTTCTCCCTCTATTTTAATTTACTTCCATGGACAGCCTATTCTTTATGTTATCTATAATATTGGAGACCTTAACATTTTCGTTCTTTGGCAGAAATCAATTTAAAAGTATATCCAAATACTTTATATATTTATTTGGTTCAATTTCTTGATAAACCCTTACAAATCTAACATCAAAGGTTGGAAATGGACTAAGTTTAGTTTCTGCCATCCTTTTCATATTTCTAAGTTCCTTTTGTGATAAACCATGATTCGTTTTCCCTAAGGTCATATGCGGTATAAAGTTCTTAAGTTCAAAGTATTTCTTTATTAAATCACTGGAAGGTGAAATTACTCGAACTATACTGTTATGTAATTTATATAATTCACTGGAAGTAGCACTCAAATAAAGAATATCATCACCAAAGAACATTGGTTTATCAAGTGTTATTTCAAAAGGTTGATAGTTATAACATACTTCTTTAACCTTCTGTAACCACTTTTCATCTGAAGTTAATCCACCTTGTGCCTTCAGAGTTATATGTGGTTCAACAACGTCAGGTATCCGATTATTTTTCCATTCGTACTGAAAATCTATTATTTTCATTTTGTATTCATCTGAAGGTACAATCCCAATAAAAAACTGCAATAAATACCTCTCCTGATTCATGCTTCGTTTGGATCAATAAATCTCCCCTTAGCTAGTAACAGCAAAAGATAACTAATCAAATAAGCAATGCTCGTGATCCCAAATAAGGCAAAAATTCCGGGTGAAAAGACTAAGTATAAACTTATTGGTAATGCCCACAAAAATGCGATTAACAATAGACGTTGTTTTGACATAAAAGAAGCAACTATCGCTAAACAAGCAGGAAGGAACAACATGAAAAATGTGTTTACTATAGGCATTAAATCAGTTGGGTTCGAATAAGGATTATAAAAGTTTAGAATAAACCATAGGACAATACTGGAGATACCTGCTGTTACTCCCAAAACTACCGAAACTTTTCTGATGTTCACCACTCCTTATTTTTGCGAACTTTATTTATCTTCTATGTTCTTCTCTAAACGATTAACTTTTTTGAATAAAATAATAATCGAAATGATAACCGCAATTGGTAAACCCCATGTAATAACTATACCTAATATCATTGCAAATAGTGCTGAAAGACTCATAGAACCCCCCCATTATTCCTTTTAATTAGCCAGCCTAGAAATATCATCCTTAACCACAATATGTTTCGGGTTCATTGGGATATCTTTTATTTCTTCCTTTAAGAATTCGGGTTGTAAAGAGAGTTCATCAAGGTAATCTATCGGAAACCATTTATATATTAAATGATCACCCTCCATTCCGCAGAATTCTTCCGTACTAAATTTATAATCGTCTTCAAATGACACCTGATAGTAAAATCCTATTTCATGAAAGTTATTTCCATTAAATTTAAAGAAATTCTCAACTGACCAAAGCAACCTTTCTACTTTAACATCAATCCCCAGTTCCTCCTGGAATTCCCTATTCAGACCTTTTTGGGATTCTTCTGTGATTTCTACTCTCCCACCAGGAAGAGCCCAATGATTATCATTTACACTTTTGTGTAAAAGAACATAACCATCTTGGATCCAAACACCAGCTACACGATAATTAAATACTGACTTATCCGTTTCAAATACTGCATCCATATACAGATTACCTCCAAATTAGTTTAATAAGAATGCTTACTGCTGCTTCAACAATCGCACCGTTAGCACAATGGAAATCTATTAATTATTAGTATTAAAAGAAAAGAAAAATACCAATATAAGAGTGACAGCCAGAGCTTGGGCTAAACAAATAACTAAATCATTTTTCCAATAAGTTTTACCAAGCGGACTCCATTTACCACCAAATAAGCTAAATAACCTAGCAATTAAAAAACTACACAGCCAAATACTAAAGAAAGTTATTATAAACCCCAATGTCGTCCCCCTCTTCTGCTAGTTAGTAGAACAAAAATCCAAATCCTTATTCAAAAAAAGCATCAGTTAATTTAGTAACTTATCTATAAATTTTATTTCTTATCTTTTTTGAAAAAGCCAATTATTACAAGAATAAATCCTAAACCTAAAAGATAAAACTCATAGCCACCTGTTCTAAAAGCAACTTCATGTGGTATATATAATGCAATAAGCATCAATGCAATACCTAGTAACATTATTTTAGTAGAACGCATTCATACTCCCCCTTTTTTAAACTCTTTTGTTTCGTTGTGAAACAAGGATGGATCGCCTTACTAAAAGGAAGGCTCCCGTTTATCGAAGGAGTAAATTACTCTCCAAGTTGTAATAAGTACCTTTTTTCCAAACCGTTGTATTCAACAATTAGAATAGGTTTTTCTTCCTTAATTGCAAAGATTTTTGAACCCACCGGTAACTCATTTGCCATTCCCTCGGATATTTCCCCTATTTGTTCATCTTTGGTTAACTCTTCATCCTCAATCCAATCCACACCAGTCTTATAAACATTACCCTCAAATTCAAATAAATTGGCATCTGGATTAAGTTTTAAGACTTGTTCTTTATTTAAAGAACCCCCTTCACCTTGACCAGG
>JBDNGJ010000057.1:0-4449 GCA_041689365.1 Virgibacillus sp. | reverse complement strand
GCGCGAGTTGCGCTCTCTGTCGCGCGAGTTGACCCTGCCCGCGCGCAAGTCTACTAGCCTAACCCGCGAACCACAATCCCAGTACGCTCTAACATCGCGCGTAGCCTCTCAACAAATGTAACAGCATGCGCACCATCGCCATGCACACATATCGTATCTGCCTCGATATCCATCATCTCACCAGTTACTGCGCGCACAACACCCTCGTTCACCATTCGCTCTACCTGCTGAACTGCCGCATCTACATCACTAATCATTGCGTCCGCTCTTCCCCGGGGAGTCAAGCTCCCATCTGCTTGATATGTCCGATCAGCGAAAACTTCGGATGCGATACGTAATCCTACTTCACGTCCAGCCGCAAGCAGTTCACTCCCAGCTAAACCGAACAATATTAATCCTGAATCGACATCATATACAGCACGCGCGACAGCATCGGCTGCATCGCGATTTTGGGTTGCCATATTGTACATCGCACCGTGGGGCTTCACATGTTGCATTTGAACACCATGAACCGTGCAAAAAGCTAGTAATCCACCAATCTGATGAACTACCATTCGATATATTTCATCTGGTGAAAAGTCGATCATACGACGGCCAAATCCAGCTATATCCGGAAATCCTGGATGCGCACCAACACCAACATGATGTTCTTTTGCCAGGCGAACTGTCCTGTCCATTACAGTTGGATCACCAGCGTGCGCACCACAGGCAATATTTGCTGATGTAACAAATTCCAGCAATTTTTCATCCGCGCCAATTATATAAGTACCAAAACTTTCACCCATATCACAATTTAGATCAATCTGCTTTACCATCGTCAACCACCTCAAACTCCCCGTCAGCTGCTTGTTTTTCAAATTCACTTTCCGATACTTCGTAAAACGTAACACGGTCACCTGCCCGGAACAGAAAAGCATCTTCCTTTTCCCTTTCAAATAACGTGAGAGGAGTTTTTCCAATAATGTTCCAGCCGCCTGGTGATTCGATCGGATAAATTCCCGTCTGTTCATGGGCAATTCCTACAGAGCCTGCAACCGTCTTCGCTCTAGGTTCTTCCAGTCGTGGTGTTGCAATCCGTTTATCAAGGCCACCTAAGTATGGAAATCCTGGCAGGAAGCCCAACATATATACGAGGTATTCCTGCCCACAATGAAACCGTATAACCTCATCCTTAGAAAGCTTGTTCACATCGCCAACACGACCTAGATCTGGACCATACTGCCCGCCGTAGACCACTGGAACAGAGATAAGCCGTGATGCACGCTCAACTCTATCACTATTCATTCCATTAATCTGATAAATTTTGTCACAAACTTCCGTGTAATTTAACCTATGTGGATAATAGTAAACTGTAACCGAATCAAATGCTGGTACCCATTCCACGATACCTGGAATTGCAGCACGACCTAATTTCCTGCAAAAAAGCTGGATTTCCCTATTTAACTCAGGTGAAACATCACCAGCAAAATCCACCTTAACTGCTGAATCACCCATCGCGCACAAGCTAAATTGCATACCGAATGCCTCCCAGAATTTCTGTTACTAGCATGATAGCATACTAATGCCTAATCCAACACATAACGATTGCGGCCAGCACCCATTCCAAAAATCATGACCAATAGCGATACCCCGATTAATGTAAGTAATGGCACTGTCCAGACATGTGTCACATCATATAAGTAGCCGATAAAAATGGGACCAACTGCAGCAAGTGAGTAGCCGAAAGATTGCGCCATACCTGACAATTCCGCAGCCTGCCGCGAATTTCGTGCCCGCATACCCAAGAAAGCCAGGGCCAGAGCGAATGAGCCACTCAATGTGATTCCAATTAAAATCGTGCTAATAACCATGACGGTATATGAACTTCCAAATAAAAGTCCTCCATACCCAGCCAACGCACAGGTAGTCATAACAAGCACAATCCCACGCTGTGACTTGAACCGTCCAGCAATCATCGGAACGAAAAAACTCGCCGGTAACCCGATAAATTGCATAAACGAAAGCATCCAACCAGCCGTTGCCATACTGACACCATAATCATGCAAAATTTCCGGCAGCCATGAAATCGTCACATAAAACATAAACGACTGCAGTCCCATAAAGCTGGCCACCTGCCATGCGAGCGGTGACTTCCACATCCGATTGTCACTGACATTAACATATTGCATTTCCACGTCGTCATTGTCTGCTTTATTCTTTTTAGAAAGATAAACCCAGATGACAATCCCAATAATTGCAGGAACAGTCCAAATGATTAGAGCAAATTGCCACCCCATATCCAATCCCCGTGCAAATGGAATACTTAATCCCGACGCTGTCGCAGCAAAAATCCCCATAGACGTTGAATAGACACTTGTCATTAATGCTACCTTTGCCGGGAACTTTTCTTTCACGACACCAGGCAATAGCACATTACAAATTGCGATTCCAAGCCCGACAAATAGTGTTCCAATAAACAGTAATGCTGAAAATGGAAACGAGCGAACTGTAATACCAAATAAGAGAAGAATAAGTCCTGCGATTAATGTTCGTTCATTCGAAAAACGGTTGCCAAGCTTAGGCGCAACCGGTGACATAATAGCAAATGCAACGAGAGGCAGGCTAGTCAAAAGTCCTGCACTCCAATTGGAAAGCCCTACATCATCACGAATGGTCCCAATTAATGGACCGACAGACGTAATTGCCGGTCGCAAGTTAAACGCTACGATGACAATTCCTGCTATAAGTAAAAATGGATATACTTTTTTTTGATTATCTGCTGTTGTCATTATATGTACAAATCCCTTCCAAGAAGCTCTTCCTATCAATATAGCACACACGTATTTATAGTTAAAAAAGAAGATTCCCTGCCGAAACAGAAAACCCTCTTCTTCCTACAATGTTTGATAGATAAAACCAAACCTGGTTGCATGTTCTATCTCATCACTCATCGCCTGAAAAAATACATCCCTGATCATTTGATTTTGGGTCAGCAAATAGTCATCACGGTAGGTCTCATATGCCTCCAACTCATCGTAAAATGCTATCATAATACCTTCTTTAAAATTATCGAAACTTGCTTTTGGTTTATTGTAGCTCGGTGACCTCCCCGTTAATTGCTTATACAGATTAATAAACAGCTTTAAATGAGTACGTTCATCTGATAATGCATGTTCAACTGATTCCTTTGCTACTTTGTTTGGGGCCATTTTAACAAGCCGGCTGTAAAAATCGATTGCTTGACTCTCCCCTTCCATTCCATTAATTAATGCTTCCAAGACTTCATCATTTTGACCGTCTGCACGATAATACTGCTGCCCCGTGTAATATTGCGGATATACATAGTAATACATTTGATAACCACCTTTAAATAATTCTCGCTATCACTATATGCCTGCTAATTAAAAATGGTTAAACACCATAATTCACTACAACTTTCGACAATATTTTCCGATATAAATAGTATTCAAAGCAAAAGCAGAAGGGGATACATATATGGGGGAAAATAAGAAAGAGAAACAGATAAAGAAAAAAGGGAGCTTCTTAAGTAAATCACTGCAGCGACAAATACTCATACCGTTCTTATCATTAATTATTATTGCCGGAGCAGTGATAGCTTTTACTAATTACACGTTAAGCAAAAACATGATTATTGATGAAAAAGCACAAAGTGTTGAAACACAAATGAGTAACCTTAACGATACGTTTAATGTATTTTTCAACAATACAACAAGCATCTTAAATCGGCTTACTAAAAATGAATTATTTGTTAACTATGATGAAAACAACCGGCAAGCAATTGTCAATTACTTGGGGGAAACTGTAGAAGCGAATCCAACTATCGCAAACATCTATACAGGTGTTGAACTTTCAAGTGAAACAACCATTTATCCAAAAACTGACCTGCCAGATGATTTTGATCCGCGTGAACGTGACTGGTATAAAGCTGCTCTTGAAGCTGATGGACAAGTGATTTGGACACAGCCCTATGTCGATGCTGCATCTGGAAAGACAATTGTTACCGCCGCTCAATCCTACAGCAAATATGGACAAGTCGTTGGTGTGATTGGCGCAGATGTTCTAGTTGATACACTAATATCCATGACAGCTAACATCCAGACCGGTGATTCGGGTTATGCGATGATTATTGACCAGCAGGGAACATTCATTGCTCACCCGAATGATGAACTTGTTGGAAAAAGTGCTGAAGAGACCGCATTCTATAGTAAACTTAGCAGCAATGGTGAAAACGGCGTTATTGAATATACCGAAAATGGCGAGGGAAAAATCCTAGGATTCACCAGGAACAGTACTACAGGATGGGTCCTTGGCGAAACAGTATTCAAAAGTGATTTTAGTGACCAAGCAAGCAGTATTTTAATTCCAATTATCGCTACCCTACTAATTATTTTGCTGCTGGCAATCGTCATTTCCTATTTTACAACACGAAGAATCACGAAACCAATTAAG
>JBDNGJ010000056.1:0-5476 GCA_041689365.1 Virgibacillus sp. | reverse complement strand
TCCACCCACTTCACAGGAACGTTTGTTCTAATTATATCATGAAGTAGGTGTTTTGGCTATCGCCAACCGACATTCATCTCCCTCTTATTGTTGGGCTGATGCCCTTCGCACAATTGAAGAGGGAGTCTTCTGTCGGAGAATAATAAATTTAAAGCATCGCATTTGCGGTGCTTTTTGTTTTTAGAAAGACTAGCTACAATACAACTAGTCTTTCTATGGTTTTGGATAGATTGCAAACTCAAAAAAACCAACCATTAAAATACAAACAACCATAAATAAGTATAAAGCAAACGCCCACCAGGTAAACGTCTTTTTATAATTGACTCTCGTAAGACTTAATACCCCAGAAATCACACCAATCGCAGGTATTGCTTGCAGAAAAAAGCTTGAGAAGAGTTCCATTCCACTTAATGTCATCAAAAAGATATTTAAGTAAGCTAATGTTAATAGTGCAAACACAAAGGAGACTATACCAAATCTGGTTTCTCTTAACTTAGGTACTTTTCGATTTTCTTTTAACTTTTTTACCAATTCCATAACCGCACCTCCCCAATAGAGATTGTCCGAATGGATTTATTATCTCTTAGTTTTAAAAGTTTCTTTGCAGGACCTGTTATAACCCCACCATATGTTTTCAGTCCATGTTCTGCGATATAATTGATACGATAATCAAGATCCAGCCATTTAGCGTGAGCAATATTTGTTGCTTGTGGCTCATATTTTTCTAAAAATCTTATACTTTCCATAAATTGTTCTTCATTTGGCTTTCTATCATTGTAGGGTGACCATGCATCTGGGTCAGGCTGGGCCGGATATCCAATTGGGGCCAAATATCCCCCTTCTAAACTTTCCCCGGACTCTTCCAGACCTGTATCAATGGCATACCACCGCCATTCTACATTATCAAGGTTAGCAGTAACTTTTTTCATGTTCTCAGGACTTATTACCTCATCTAGTGACACATAAACTTCTGCAACTGTACCCTTTGGAAGTCTTTCTAAGCTCCCCCAGCCGCCGTCAGTATTTGTTATAGTAGCTTCCGGGTGATAAAGTGTTTTTGTATCATAATATGGTATTGGTTCTGGCTGATTTTCAGTTATATAAGTTCTTTTCGGAAAATTTGCATTATCAAACTGGTATGTTACTTCCCAGCTGCCTTGTTTCATATCATTACCACCTACCGTTTTATACAGATCCATGTTTACGTCAAAGGTAAACAACCCAATGGTTCTTTCTATATCCATTTCCTCCAAACTAACATTTGGCTCGGTTACATATACCGTTTGAATAGCAACATCAATAAGCTCCTCTGCCTTCTGATCCCAGCCATAGTAAAGATAATTGGCCATTGTCATTAATGGATAAATTAATAAGATGACCATAATAACATATGCCGCTAATGAGAACCTTGCATTTCGGATACTGTTCTTCAAAATTTTACCAACTTTTTCAGGTGATAGATCCTCCGAATGATTATTAACTGGATTACTATCAGATTCTAATTCTTCGGCAATCACTTCTTGATAAACATCTAACTTCTCCAAGTCGTTTTCTATTTGTTTTGCTTCCTCTTCTGAGAGTCTACCTTCATAGTAGTTCTTTAGCTTTTCCTTCCATTCCTCACTCATTTCTCAACACTCCCTTTCTCATAAAGCAGTCTGAGTTTCCCTCTACCTCGGAAAATGTGTGTTTTTAACGTATTTTCTTTTATAGAAAGAATTGCGGCCGCTTCTTTCTAAGAATAACCTTGTAAATCACACAGAATAATAGCTTTTCTCTGCAATAGTTTTAACTGGTCTAATTTTTGATAAATGTCCTGTTTTAATACAAGTCTTTCGAATTCCCTTTCTGTTAGATTATCGTGTGGAATATTAGAAAAATACGCTGGCTCTTCATAACTAACTCTTTTATTGCGCCTCGTGTAGTCAATAAACGCGTGATAAGCTATCTTGATTAGCCATGACTTTATCGCTTTTGTCGGTCTATTTTCTAATGCTGTATATGCTTTCATAAATGTATCTTGTGTTAAATCTTCCGCTAAACTTTCATCCTTGCAAAGGGAGAGAAGATAACGATACACATCATTAATATAACGCTTATATAATTGTTGAATTTCCAATCAATCATTCTCCCCCTTTCACTCAAATAACGGATAAAAGTAATGAATTGTTTCACTTTGATAAAAAAAGTTTATCATACCAAACGAAAAAGAGCTTGGAAGATTCCCAAGCCCTTCTACTATATATTTTTTTGCGTCGCATTTTATCTTTTATTTCTATATCTATTGATTGCCTGCAGCTTCTTCAGCAGTTGACGTTGTTTCCTCAGTTGAACCATTAGCTGCTGAAGCTTCGTGATAATACTTTTCTCTTTGTGAACCAAAGTGATCGGCGTTTCCACGGGATACATAGCTTTCAAGCATTGCCTTCAAATCCATTCCCGTTGTTTCTTTTAATGATTCTTGAATGCCGAGCATCGTTGACGTTACACTGTTTGTTATTTTTGATGTACCGCCTTGTGAATTTTCTCCGCCCATATCAATCACTTTCATATCCTGAATCTGTGATAGTGGAGCGGCAACTTTTTCAGCGTATTCAGGCAACACATTGATAAGCATTTCTACAATTGCTGCTTCTCCATACTGCTCCATCGCTTTTGCCATGCGCTCTTTCGACTCAGCTTCGGCGATACCGCGCTGACGAATAACTTCTGCTTCAGACTCACCTTTAATACGGCCTTTTTCTGCTTCAGCTTGAGCTGCTTTCGTCGTTTTATATGCTTCGGCATCGGCTATTGAGCGGCGGCGTTTGTTTTCTTCTTCCTCAAGCTCAACCGCACGCTGTTTTTCAATATATTCTACTTTAAGTTCTTCATCTTTAACCTGCTGGGCTAACTTCTGACGTTCCAACTCACCAGCTTGCTCTGCATTAGCTCTTGCACGATTGGTTTCTTTTTCAAATTCAGCTTCCTTTATATCCTTGTCATTTTTGGATTGGGCAATCGCTGTTAATCGGCGGTTTTCTTCATCTTTAGCTTCCTGGTCGTTTTGTGCTCGATAGATGCGTGTTTCTTTCTGTGCATCAGATTCTGCCTGATCTGCAAGCTTTTGTACCTCTGCAATATGCGGGCGTCCTAATGCATCAATATAACCATTCTCAACATCAACATCTTCAACGTCATTTAAGGCAAAAGATGTAATCTCAAAACCCATGCCTTTCAGGTCTGCTTCCGCAATTTTCTTCACCTGTGTATTTACTTCTTTAAAATCGTTATAAATCTTCTCAATCGAAAGGGAGGCAATAATCGCACGCAAATGCCCGTTTAATACATCTCTTAATTCAGATTCACGTTCATTTTGCTTTTTACCAAGGAATTTTTCAGCAAAGTTAGCCATAATCGCTAACTCACTTCCAATACTGATAACAGCCGTGCTGACTACTCGAACTGGAATACCTTCCTTTGTGTATGCTTTCTCAGAGTCAACTTTCAGCTGGAAGGACGTTAAATCAATTGGTGTAGCGGTTTGGAACATACGCAAACGATAGCCACCGCCACGGATAATCTTAACCGAACGCCCATTTTCATCCTGGAATACATTTGTATCCTGCTCAGGATCTCCAAGCTTAGGTCCAGTTACGATAAGTGCCTCATTAGAACTTGCTGTTTTATAGCGCAGTCTAAAAATGAAAAATGCTATTGCTCCTGCAATAATTGCTACGACACCAATAATCGCTAAAATCATTAAAAATAATGCATCTTGAAACATGTAAAAAATCCGCTCCTTTATTAAAATTTATGATTCAATCCACTATTAAAAGTGGATATATTACAGTACGATTACATTTTTATAAAGTTTCAATATTTGAATAATTTGTTCTTAAAATATAAATTATTCAGAGGGTATTAGTTGGAAGATTTATTTGCCATGATACTCCAAACTTATCTGTAATCCAGCCAAACTTTTTACTAAAGGAATAGTCATCTAACGGCATTAGTGCCTCACCACCATCAACTAATTTATCATAGATCCTGTTAATTTCTTCTTCTGTATCACAGGTAACGAACAAAGACATTGAAGGTGTAAACGTAAATTCATGCTTAACATTGCTGTCAATACACATAATTTCTTGTCCTTTTAGTAAGAAAGCAGCTTGCATAACACTTCCTTGTTCACCTGATTCATTGGCACCATAACGCGTAATTCTTGTTATTGCTGAATCTTCCCACAGCGTTGTATATAGAGTCATTGCTTCTTCGGCATCTCCTTGAAACATTAGAAATGGTGTAACCTTCGACATTGCAATCAATTCCTTTCTCGTAATAATTATTTAACAAAATTTCTGAGCAAAATTTATGACAATATAAGAATAATTTTATATAATGTTTTTACAATATAATTCTATTGGGAATAATTTTAACAGCAAAGTCGTCATTATAGAGTTCGAGATTTACGCGAGTTATGAGTAAACAATCTCTATTCAAAATTCGTGAAATGGTCACGCTTTGCTGCCAACGTTTCGTTGTTAGCAAGACCTTACCAAACATGATGGTTAGGTCTATTTTTAACAGTCAAGAAGTTTTCTTATAAAACCAAAATGTAAGGAGAGATGTTTGGTTATGAATAGTTTCATGATGAATAATATGCCTGCCTTTATTGAAAAGGAAATACAGACAATTACCGATATAGTTAAGCCACAGTTGAAAAAGGGTTCAAGATACCTTTTAATTGCGATACCGTTACTGGCCATTTCATTTACGAATCTGATTTTGTTATTAATCGTAGGCGGATGGAATATGGACAATATGCTTTATCTAGCGTTATACGCTTTAATGGGAGCAGTAGGTATTGCATTATATAAAGAATCGAAACATGTAAAAAAGGAAATGCAGCAGATAAGCATGGAACATATCATTGAAAGAATCAAAAAAAGTGAGCATATGAATGATTATGCCAAGAATGAATACGTTCAGAACATTAAGGCTAAGCCCAAATTTGGGTTCCACACCTTTTTAACCTTCTTAACGGAAGAAGATCAGCGTAAACAACGCATAATGGAAAATTAATTATTATCGAGAACCCTTAGTTGTTAAGGGTTCTTTTTTTCGGCAGATAGGAAACCACCATGGCTGCTATCATGATAATTAATTTCATATAGAAAGTTTGAGGTTAGCGGACACCAAGGACCTTATTTCACACAAATACAGTCAAACAACAATGATATTTGTATAATAAGGGCTTCTGTGTCCGATAACTTCGAGAAAGTCACTTTTTTATTGAAATAGCGTCTCCTATGTCCACCAAATTAAGTTATAGAGGCATTTTCAAACAAAAGTATAAATACATTCTTACTGCATAAGTGCAACTAAAGCTTATCTATATTATAGATTGGCGATAAGCCAAGTTTTCTAATAAAATGATTGCATGTTATACCATGCTAAAGCACTTCTTTCTGTTTCCATGACAAACGCTGCTTTT
>JBDNGJ010000055.1:0-64527 GCA_041689365.1 Virgibacillus sp. | reverse complement strand
GAAACTAGGACTTGTAAGTCTTGTATCTGTTTATGATGAACTTTATCTCTAAAAGGGATATATGGGAAGAGCCACATGCGAAGGTCCGCACGTGTGCGCTCTGTGAGAGGCGTGGTCAGTAATGGCGACGTCTACTCGGTTGCAGTTAAGAATTCTACATGGCTGCCGAATGCACATCCACCATATATTATGAAAATGATTTTGTAATTGAATAGAGATTTGAGGTTTTGTGGACACCATGAATCTTATTTGGTACAAATACCCTGTATTTACTATGATATGAAATAAAGGCTTCTGTGTCAGGGTAACTTCGAAAAGACTACTTTTTCAAAGGAATAACGTACCTTGTTTCCGCTCGTTAGGCCTTTTATAAAGGTTAAAGAATTCCCCGCGCATCCGAAATATGTTAGATGCGTGCAACTTCAGTAAGCCTTAACTGATAAAGCCTTTTGTTCGTAAATTGTCACATTAATGGTGTGTGAATCTGGGATAAATGCGTTATAATAAAAAGATAATCCGTTTATGGAGTGAGATATTATGTGGTTGGAATTACAGATTTTTGGTTTTCGGGCCTTATGGAGTCCATATTTTCTTTTATTTGTATTAGGGCTTGCTTTGGCTTATTATTTGATAACTGGACCTTATCGGCACAAGTTTGGTGGTGGAGATAGGCCGTCTAAAAAACAACAGAGTTTTTTTTATATTGCTTTGTTTTTATTATATACAGTTAAAGGTTCACCAATAGATTTATTGACTCACATTATGTTAACGACTCATATGATGCAGATGGCAATTTATTATTTGGTTTTTCCTATTCTGATTATCAAGGGGATTCCGAAGTGGTTATGGGAGAAGGTTGTTTTTAGACCTGTTATTAAGCCTGTATTATCATTTTTATCAAAGCCACTGATTTCGCTATTGTTGTTTAATATATTATTTTCATTTTATCATTTACCAGCTATTTTTAACTTTGCCAAGTCATCTCAAATTGCGCACTCGTCTATATCGGTTACAATCTTAATTGCTGCATTTATTGTATGGTGGCCAGTTTTAACTCCGCTAAAAGAATTTGATCGTATGCCCCCACTTGGGAAAATATTTTATATTTTTGCTAATGGGGTGTTAATTACGCCGGCATGTGTATTAATTATCTTTGCGGATGTACCAATTTATGCAACTTATTCACAGGATGGTGCCTGGATGCAAGCTTTAGCTTTATGTGTACCTAATGACGTATTACAGGGTTTAACATATGCCATATCAGGTCCTGAAATGTTCTCTCCAATGACTACACTGGAGGATCAGCAGCTTGGCGGAATTATCATGAAGATATCTCAGGAAATCACGTATGGTGTTATTCTGGCAAGAATTTTCTTTGGATGGTTTAACCGAGAAAGCTTACGGATAGATCCTTTACCAGTGGCTAATGAAAACGAGTATAGTTAAAATTTGGTTAATGTTTTATTATATGGTTTCATATAGCCTGTTTTCTAAAGAATGTTGCTTTTTCTAAGTGATTAATTTTAGATGTAATTTATATAAAATGAGAACTAACATGGAAAAATAGCTGAGTACTACTCCATCGCTTCGAAAATACATTCCGCGCACCTTAGGGCAACGCTTCAGCTTCCTCGGAAGCAAAAACCGCTTCCTGCGGGATCTTCTGCTGTTGCTTTTCCCGCAGGAGTCTCCATGTATTTTCTACGCTGGGTGTTGCTCTCACTATATCCTGTGAATTAACCAATGCTTATCGATGCTTATTGTGACATTGCCTCTTAGCCATAGTGAACACAGTACGTGCCTAAAGACCTCAGGAGAAGCGCTCTTAGCGTCACGAGGATGCCCGTGAAGATTGAACAGATCCGGGGCGGTGAAAGGGAGTATCTCCCTGCAGCTGGATTTATAAAGAACTGCGCATTTCTTGGAGTTGGTAAATTAAATGATTTAAAGGTTTTTTTACCCATCACAACAACATTTGTTTATTTTCAGGATTGTAATACACAATCCAGCGAAGGAAATACACGTAGACTCCTGTGGGAGCTGAGGCCTAGATGGGACTTCGCAGCGACGTAGGAGCAAGGAGGCTCAGTAGCCGCCCTAGGTGCGCGAAGTGTATTTCCGAAGCGGTGTCGTAGCACTCAGCAGTTAGTTCACATTTTATATCTACTACGACTTTAGAAACCGATAATACTTACGAAAAGAGTCTTTAAATAATAGAAAGGAAAAGTGTAATATGCCGTTTTTACCGACAATAAGCACGTTTTTCATCGTAACAAGTGCCATTTTGGTGGCATTTGGATGGAGATTTATTATAAAAGGGAATGCAACTGCACATAAAAAAACAATGATTTCAGCTGCTATTAGTGCTTTAATATTCTTTGTAATCTATGTGTCACGAACTATTTTCATAGGAAATACGAGCTTTGGCGGTCCAGATGATATTAAGATTTACTACACAATCTTTTTAATATTTCATATCTTTCTTGCGACAACCGGTGCTATTTTTGGTGTCGTGACAATTACTTTAGCATTAAAGCGAAAAATAAATATTCACCGAAAAATCGGACCGATAACTAGTGTTATTTGGTTTTTCAGTGCAATTACAGGGGTAATGGTGTATTTACTCTTATATATTATTTATGACGGTGGTCAGACAACAAGTATGTTAAAAGCAATATTAGGAGGATAAATTAAAATGTGCGAGCAATATATGCTCGCACACTTTATATTTTTGTATTCCATTTTATGATTTTGGCTTCTTTTGCTGAATTAAAGGCAATCAGGAATAATGGCCCTAATATAAAGCCAAGTATACCCAACAGTTTTATCCCTAAAAACATGGCAATAAGAGTGGCAAGCGGTGACAGACCAATATGCTGTCCCATTACTTTTGGTTCGACTGTTCTTCGTATAGCCAATAGAATAATGGCCAGTATTGCTAATTTTATGCCCATTGCTGTGTCACCGGAGATTAACATAAACAATGACCATGGTCCAACGATGATAATCGATCCTATAATTGGAATGAAATCAACTATCCAGACAATAAGTGCCATTATAATAGCTACTTCAGGTGCTATTAAAAACAATCCCAATAAAGTTGCAAAGAAAATAATGATGCTGACAAGAAATTGGGCTTTAAGAAATCCCAGCACAACGCTTGCAAGTCTATTATTCATAAATGAAACTTTTTCAGCAGTTTCTTTTGTCATTAAATTATACAATTTCGCTTTAAGCAATGGTAATTCGAGCATGAATAAAAACAGTGCAATGATGTACACAAGAAAACTGATCAAGTACTGTGGCACTTGTGCAAAGATTTGGGCTATATTTTCAATGGTAATTTTTTCTTTCGCTGCATTACTTAAATTAGTAAGATGTGATTCTATGCTCCCGGAAATCTGGTTTATAAATTCCTCTGGTAAACTTTGTGTGTAATTTTCCAGACCAGCTTCCCATTCTTCATAAACATTATTAAGTTCATTAAAGTGTGAAGGGATATCTTCTACAAACGTAACAACTTGTGTAACTGCTTTTGTTACAACAAATGATCCTGAAATCCCAATGAATACCAAAAACAACAGAAACACGACAATAACTGATGCTTTTCGGCTAATTTTAACTTTTCGTTGCAGCATCCTAACTAAAGGGTTAAGGATTAAGGCTGTTACTAATGCGACAATTAAAGGTATAGAGACTGGTAGTATAAAGTAAAAAACTAGTATTAGAAATATAGATAAAAAGATTAATGTCCACTGGCGTTTTGATATAGAGCGAAACAATTTAAATGGATGTCTCCTTTCTTTAATTAGGATAAATATGTATATAAAAAATATAGCACTAATTACGCGGTTTGAACAGTTAAATACAGCATGTTAGTGATTAAAAAACCAACTGCTCTTGTTGTTTTTTAGCAGTTGGTTTGGTTTATTAGGTACTTGTGTATTGTCTGTTACCTGTTTATTTTTTATATATGTCAATTTCTTCTTTGACTTTTGATGCCAGGTTAGTGGCACGTTCCACTAGGTTCTCAGGGAAATTTTCCTGCTCACCATATTCTACTCCGTGTGGGTAATAATGTTTACCAAGCAACGGCGTTGTAAGTTTAATAACAGCATTTCCACGATCAACGTCACCTTCGACTGCATAGCCCAAAATTCGGATATAATATGTAATGTTTTTTTCTTTCGAATCGATTCTGTAGTCATAAGTAACACGTTCGTAATCCCACTGCCCTCCACGAATAAAAGCGTGTTTTCCCATTAGATGATCTAATGGTTTCACATCAACAATAGAATCTTCAATTCCTGTATTTTCTAATCTCATTTTATCCACCTCACATCTTTTTCCTCACATAACAATAATAATACGAAATGACTTAAGTTGCAATCGAAAAGAAAATATCACGAATGTATGAAAGTTATTTAGTAATTTGGGAATGAATAATAGGTGATACTATAAAATCAACTAAGGAGGAAGCGTTATGAAAGCTACCAAAGAAATAATGAGTACGGACATAGTTGTTTGTCGAAAAGATGATACATTACACGATGCAGCTATGAAGATGAAAGACAGAAATGTTGGTGTGATACCAGTTTGTTCTGATGACCAGGAACTTCTAGGCGTAATCACCGACCGTGACTTAGTTTTAAGAGGGTATGCTGATAAAAAACCAGATACAACAAGGATTCAGGAAGTTATGAGTGATAAGCTGCATTCCACTTCACCAGACACTTCAGTAGAAGAGGCAAGTAATTTAATGGCTGAAAAACAAATCCGACGCTTACCTATTGTTGATAATGGTAAACTCGTAGGTATTGTTTCATTGGGTGATCTTTCACTTGAGGATAAATCAAATGATGCTGCAGGTCACGCTCTTGAGGAAATTTCGGAGCGGCCAGAACTCCACTAATGTAGTATAATGAGAACAACCGTATAAATTTATACGGTTGTTTTTCAATAGACGGTTAATTAAAGTATTACTGCTTTCTAGGCCACTTTCCCGAATGCACGGGTTCTAAGATACGTTTTCATAAAATGATATGCAAAGTTTTCTAAAAAAATAGAGAAAAGAGAATGTACCCGGATTCTCTCACATATAGTTAACAATAAAAGGTTAAATAGAAGGGGAAGCATATATGCGGTTTATTCGAGTATTTGCAGTATTAGTATTGATTATAATCGGTGGGTATTACCTTTTTGAAAAAAATCATCTATCTTCCCAAAAGGCAACAGATGATTTTAGCAGTATCTTGGAAAAAAAGGATAATATGCTGGAAACCAAGCAAATACCTGATGAGAGGTCAGATATTCCGTTGGAGGGTGATATTTTTCAGTGGATAGAGAAGTCACCGGATGAGTTAACTGAAACATTTGGAGAACCTGTAAGAAGGGATCAAAGCGGATATGGCTATGATTGGTGGGTATATAAAGATCAGCAAAATCAATACATTCAATATGGGATAGATGATAATGAAGTAAGATCAATCTATGCTGTCGGAAAAGATTTGTCAATTGAACCTATTGAAATAGGTCAGGACTATGAATCAATAAAACAGGAATTCTCTATTACAAATGAAGTTTCATATCATCAGGGGCTTGCTTCCTATACGTTTCGTTTAAAGGATGAAGAATTACAGGCACGCCCATTAGTAAAGTTAACGAACGATATATTTATGCAGTTGTATTTTGATACATTTACAGACAAGCTGTCATCTATCCGTATATTATCTGCTGAAATACTATTACAGCATCGTCCATATGAGATGGAGTATCGAGGCGATTTGCCTGAAAAACCTAACCTAACTGAAAAACAATGGGAAAAGGTTGAAACGGGAATGGAACAGCAGATTTTTAATATAACAAATGTTATCCGAAGTCAGTATGAGGAATCCTCCCTAAAATGGGATAAAACCGTTAGCAAAGTTGCGTATCTTCATAGTAAAGATATGGCTGTGAATAATTACTTCTCTCACTATGGCTTGGATGGGAATGGCTTAAAAGAGCGATTAGCAACAAAAGAAGTCTTTTATCAGGCTGCTGGAGAGAACATTGCTGCACAGTATCCGGACGTACCATCAGCTATGCATGGCTGGCTAAACAGTGAAGGACATCGCCAGGCATTGCTGAAAGAGGACTATACACATTTAGGGGTAGGAGTTTATCGGTTTTATTACACACAAAATTTCTTGAAAAAACAATAAATAAGGAACGCATAAGACATGTAAAGGGTTCACTTGTAGGGTGTAAACAGTAAAACACTAGTTTACTCCCACCTATAATCCATAATTTTCACGTTAAAAATGGGCAGGATATTTCTTCAAACCATTTCTGACAATATCTTTTGTTAAATTAAAGTAGCCGATAGAACTTACGAGTAAATAGTATCTAGAATCTATCAGGGGAGATTATAGACAGGGTGGTGTCACAGATTTGGCGGATTTCATTCCACTGAATTCAACTATACACTTACACCACATTAAAATCATATACACTGCAATAAAAAATTTTCCCGTGAATTTCACTGTGAATTAGTTTGTGAAGAAACATTAAAAATCCTTTCAAAAATTGATATAGCAATAAAAATACACACGAGATTCGGTTATGAAACCTCGTGTGTATTTTTATTGCCTCTGACGTGAACATGGTAATAAGACATGCCACCATCTATTATGGAAAAGAGTTTGTGATCGTTTCAGAGAGAGAATTTCATATAGCAGATTTGGAGTTTTGCGGGCACCAGGGACTTTATTTGGAACAAATGTTTTTATTTACCATGATATAGGTGAAATGTGGGATTCTGTGTCCGGGTAACTTTGAAAAGATGGCTCTTTCAGAGAAAAAGCGTCCCCTGTATCCGATCGTTAAGCCTTTTATAAATGTTAAGGAATACCCCTGCCTCTGAAACATGCAGTCACCTATTTTGAAAATGAATTTGTAAACACTGGCTAGTGAGATGTTTTCATACAAAATACTTTCATACTATATAAGTGCACCTACAGAATTGCGGTTCTTCAGTACTCTTTGAAGGCAAGAAAGATTTCCTTGACAAATGAACCAGGTTTCTAAGAGTTAAATATAATGTTGCCTCGTAGTTTTACGCACAGTGTTCGGCTAAACTACATAAAATAATTAGTAACAGATAACTATGACGAGGTGAAAAATAGTGAGCGATGATAAGCTTCATCCTAGTGTTAGGGAGTTTAAAGTATTTATGAATAAGCATCCAAAGCTTATTGAGGAAGTCCGCAAAAGTGGAAGAGGCTGGCAAGAGTATTATGAGAAGTGGGCATTGCTAGGAGAAGATGATCCGATTTGGGATAGTTACAAAAATAATCAGAAGGAAGAGGTTGGAGGCAAGTCAAAAGAAGGAAAAGCTGAATTGTTTGGTCAGCTGATGAAATTATCGGAAAATGTCGATTTAGATAAAGTGCAAAAGCAGGTACACCAATTAAGTAGTACCATTACAACGATTCAGGATGTATTAGGGCAATTTCAGACAACAAAAACCCCCCCTCAGCAGTTCAGGAGACCAGGCAATCCGTTTAACTGGGGTAGGGACTAGAGGTGAAACAATGCAGAAGTCAACTTATCATTACTTGCAACAAAATCCAAAACTAGCTAACTTTGTGCGGTATAATCCTGTGTGGTATCGATATCTTTCTAGGGATCCTGATAGGGTTAAAGAGCTCAACAAGGAATCAAAGAAATTTTATGGAAAAACATTCCCCCAACAAGTTGAGAAAGTAGGGAATCAAGTGCATATGGTCAATATGCTTATTCAATTTGCAGGAGCAATGAAAGATTAGCCAAATAACGTTTTCATTAAGGGAATTACATGGTAAGATTAGGTAGGAGGTGAAAAAATGATTGGTACAATGGAATATGTAGATATACTTGACCATTCTGATATAGTCAGTGACATGATTCAAAAGTCAGATGTTATGGAAGCCTACGAAGATTCCCTTAATAATGTAAGAAAAGATGAAGAAGCACAACGGCTTATAAAAGCGTTTAAAGATACAAAAGGTCATTATGAAGACGTTCAACGTTTTGGAAGGTATCATCCTGACTATAATCAAATTATGAAAGAAGTTCGTTCTACAAAACGTGAAATGGATATGAATGATAAAGTTGCAGCATTTAAGATTGCTGAACGTAACTTACAAAAGCTGCTTGATGAAGTAAGTGAGTATATTGCTTATAGTGTAAGCGATGATATTAAGGCACCGAAAGATGGAGCAGCATTAAGTGATGGCGGCTGTGGTCATGGTCACGGAAGCGGCGGTTGCGGTTGTAAGGCATCTTAATAATTATTGATGTATCCGTTATTATCTGATACACTTATTTGCAAACATAATGTTAGCGGGGATATCCGATGATAACGAAACGTCAAGGGCTAATTGTTTGGTTTCAGCATATGAAAAATCTAAAACAGATAAAGCGTTATGGTCACTTAATATACTCTTCCAGAAAGTTGAAGTATGCAGTTATTTATGTGGACCAGGAAGAATTGGATACTATAGAGACTAAATTACTCAAGCTTTCTTTTGTATCAAAAGTTAATCGTTCATATAAGCCTTTCATACGAACTAACTATGAAAACGCTAAACCTGATAAGGCTAAACAATATGACTATAAAATGGGAATTTAAACCTTTGCGGGATACATATGGTGACCGCAAAGGTTTCGTTTTGTTTAATAGTATATTAGAAAACCTAGCATGTCGCCAAACCGAAATAGTGAAAGCCATAGTTGCGCCTATATATTAGGAAAGCATCCGAACAATTTTATGAACTAAACGTAATACTATCGTTGGTTAGAACGAACGGAGTGCGGCGGATCCTGCGGGAATAGTATGAGTCTCGAGGCCGCATCAGGAGACTCATGCAATGCCGCGGTAAGTGTCCGCCGGTAATGAAAATCAACAGGCCTAGCAGATTTAAAATAATTTGGATTTACTGCTTTATTAATGAAATTTACTTTTTTACAAAAGAAAAACCTGCAGATATTTTCTGCAGGTCCCTTTGTTTCCCTGTTAGAAAACAAAAAGGCAAAGGGAGAGGAGAAACCGGAGGAAGAACTTATGGGGAAGTGTAAGTCTTCTCCGTGTTTTGAAACAGCCAAGCTAATCTTAGCTGTCTCACTATGCTATTATGTACATGGTTATAAATTATATACACTCTCTATAATATTTTTGAAATTTATTAGTTTATAAACTTGCTCTTTTGTTTTGTTAGGATTAATATGGTTTATTGAGGTGGTCATATGCGAGTAGTAGCAGGGGTACATAAGGGCAGACAATTGAAAGCGGTGCCAGGTAAAACTACGAGGCCTACTACAGATAAAGTTAAAGAGGCTGTATTTCAAATTTTGGGGCCACTGTTTAAGGATGGTATGTTTCTTGATTTGTTTGCTGGCAGCGGATCATTGGGGATTGAAGCTTTAAGCAGAGGTATGAAAAAAGGAATATTTGTTGATAAACACCCAAAAGCTATACATACTATTTATGAAAATGTTAGAACATTGAAATTGGATGACAGGGTTGAGGTTTATAGAACAGAAGCTTTTCGTGCCATTAATGCGGCATCTAAAAGAGAGTTGCAATTTGATTTGATTCTGCTGGATCCACCATATAAGAAGGTGGATTATGGGATGTTATTAGATGAAATTGCTAAACTCCAGCTGTTGAAAGAAAATGGCATGGTATATTGCGAACATGATTCAGCAGAAGAATTGCCAGGAGACAATGATTATTTTTCCGTAATAAAACAGGACCATTATGGGGGAACAATAGGCATTACAATCTATAAAAAGAACTAGAAGGGAGAGCTTTTCATTGAGCAGATTAGCAATTTGTCCAGGCAGTTTTGATCCGGTTACATATGGTCATCTGGATATTATAGAACGAGGTGCAAGTGTTTTTGATAACGTTATAGTTGTCGTATTTAATAACCAATCTAAAGCTCCTTTGTTTACAGTTGAGGAAAGAGTAGCACTGTTAGAGGAAGCCACAAATCATTTACCTAATGTAACAGTCGATGAATCAAATGAACTATTAATTGATTATGCTATGCAGCAAAAGGCACAAGTGGTATTACGCGGGTTGAGAGCTGTTAGTGACTTTGAATATGAAATGCAAATCACATCTATGAATAGGAAGCTTAATGAAAAAGTTGAAACACTATTTATGATGACGAATAATCAATATTCATTTTTAAGTTCAAGTATTGTAAAAGAAGTGGCCAAATACAAGGCTAATGTATCTGACCTGGTACCAGAGGCAGTAGAAAAAGCATTAAAGAAAAAATATAGCTAGTATAAAAAGATGTTGTTCAGTTAGATGACACAACATCTTTTTATTTTTTTCGCAATCGATTACTTAAAATCATGAAAGCAATCAGTAAAAATGTAATGGTTATTATTGGTCCGAACTCTTTTAGGTTGTAAAGTAATGCCAGCCATGAATCTTGTGGAACTCCATTTGAAACCGGAACCCCCTTAAAGTCAAAGGATGTTCGATTCAAATATAACGGCTTATACAGTATAACTGTTAGAATACTAGCAAAAATACCGTGCAGGATGCGAGCGAAAAAATAGGGTGAAAACCGGATATCTGTAGGTGCAATTATACTTGCAACTTGTGCTTGAATAGAAAAACCGTTAAAACCTAATATGAAACTTACGACAATAATTTTTGCTAATAAACTTCCGGTATCTGTTTGCGATATTGCTCTTGCCCCTTGTGTAATCTCGAATAATCCAGAAAACAAAGGTAATGCTAAATCTACTGGCAGGGTAAATAATTGCAAAATATATTCAAAAATGGTAGAGATTGCTGGTGATAATCCTATGATAAACATCAGCTTTGTTAAAACAGAAAAAAAGATAATAAAGCCACCAACCATTACTAATGTTTGAATTGAATTTAAAACTGCATCTCCAACTATTTTTCCAAATGGACGCGGGTCATTCATTCGAGCACGATGCATTTCTCTAAAGGCCTGGATGATAGAAACTTTTTGTTGTTTAGTCTTTTTGGCATCCTTTTCATTTTCCCTGCCATAAAATCGCATACATATACCGACTAGTCCATTACCAATGTAATGGGCGGATGCTAACAAAATACCTAATTTAACGTCGTAAAAAAAGCCAACTGACACAGCTCCAAATATAAAGAGAGGACTTGAAGCATTTGTGAATGAAACAAGTCGTTCCGCCTCAATTTGGGTGAGCTGACCTTCTTCTCGAAGTCGTGTTGATATTTTAGCACCAGTGGGATAGCCACTTGCCATTCCCATGGCCCATGCGAAGCTCCCTGCACCAGGAACATTAAATAACGGTCGCATAATTGGTTCACATAAAATTCCTATGAACTTTACTACCCCGAATCCAATTAATAACTCAGCAGTTATAAAAAAAGGCAACAGTGATGGAAACACGATTTCCCACCACATTTTTAATCCTCTTATACTAGCCTCAAAAGATTGGTCTGGGAATTTTATTAGGCAAAAAGCAATAAAAACAGTAATGCTGGCAAATAGGATTGTTTTGACTTTTTGTGTCAACATAAAGCCCCCTAGTGTATAGCTAGCTCTGTACTTCTTTTTTTGATAGTAGTAGAATGATTCTAGCTTGATATATAAATTTTATTAGTAATGTAATAATTAAATTTGTACGAGTCTATATCAATATACGCACATACATCATGTTTTTATGCCATACACTTTTTATCATATATAGAAAAATGGTGTTAATAGGAAAGGTGAAAGGGGACTAACGGTGAAATTTACCAAAAAGCATATAATTTTTTTGATAATGGTAATTGCAATAGCATTTTTCATTTCAACATATCAACTCCCATATTATGTCTATAAACCAGGTGGTGCTGATGCACTTAACCCAATTGTCAATGTAGAAGGTGGTTACGATAGTGAAGGAGACATGCATCTTGTTACGGTTCGAGGAGGACAAGCTACACCTATTCAATATTTATGGGCAAAAGTACTGCCCAATCATGAGATTTATCCTCTTAAAGAGGTGAGACCAGAAGGTGTTTCAGAAGATGAGTACTTTCATGCACAGCTACAGATGATGGAAAGCTCGCAGGAGGCTTCAAAGGTAGTAGCCTACAAAGCGGCTGGTGAGGACATTACAATCAATTATGATGGTGTCTATGTAGTTGGGGTTGTTGAAGGAATGCCAGCAGATGGAAAATTAAAATCGGGCGACCGCATCACTGGTATCAATGGGGAAGAAATAAAGGAATCCAAGGATCTAATTAATTATGTGGAAAATAGACAGGCAGGAGATACCATCACGTTAGAAGTTGTGCGTGATGAAAAGCAGTTAACTAAAGATGTTAAACTTAAGAAATTTAAAGAGGCAGATAATAAAGTTGGTATTGGAATCAGACTTGTTACCGATCGAAGTGTGAAGGTCAGTCCAAAAGTTAATTTCTCGAGTGGGAGTATTGGTGGTCCGAGTGCGGGTTTGATGTTTTCATTGGAAATTTATGATCAATTAACTAAAAATGACTTAACAAATGGTTACCAAATAGCTGGAACTGGTGAAGTGGATTACAATGGAAATGTCTTACCGATTGGCGGAATTGACAAAAAAATAATTGCTGCTGATCAGGAAGGCTGTAAAATATTCTTTGCCCCTAATGAGGATGGAGCTGAAGGGTCTAACTATGAAGTTGCAAAGAAAACCGCTGAAGAAATAGACACTGATATGAAAATTGTTCCGGTTGATACATTCGAAGATGCATTGAATTATTTAAAGAACATGGAATCGGAATAATAAAAAACCTGTTTTATGCGTACGAAGCATAAAACGGGTTTTTGTCGATTAGAAAATGCCTAAAAGATATAAACTAGGAAGTGTGGAGTGGGTAAACGAGCGGACACATGGGACTCTATTTCTTTGAATAAGTCGTCTTTTCAGAGTTACCTGGACACAGAGCCCATAATTCACCTATATCATGGTAAATATAGGGCATTTGTGCCAAATAAGGTCTCTGGTGTCCGCAAAACCTCAAATCTCTAATTCGATTACAAATTTATTTTAATGACTGATGGTGACTGCGCATTTGGTTGACATGTTGATTTCTAACTAAAAGAGCTTTACTTTGAAATTGGTGGCTGAAGTTCCTGCTTATGAAAGTCTCGTTTCTTTTTAGCTGGAAGTATACTATAATAGGCTCTTGAGGCTTTTTCCTCCAAGGATAGCAAAGGATCTGTGTGACGACTCAAATTTGCAACCAGAGGCACCTCTATATTCTTTTTTTGCCTATTTAAATAAGATTGTCCGATTTCTGTCATTCCTAAAATACGGACATATGGAACAGATGAAGAGCTTTTTGCAGTTTCTATATCTGATTTTGTTGTATTTGTTAATATATGAGCAAATATTCGTTGTAACCGTGTCCAGGTATAGCGTTTTGTTTTAATCTTCCCGATCCATTCGTCTAATGAAATGACATCATTAGCGGTCCTTTTAATACGGTATTCCAGTCCCTCATCAACACCGTGAATACTGGCAAGTTCATTTAGTGACATTGTTAGTACACGATAATGAACAAGGTGAAAGTAATGTTCCCATTTATGCCAGGTAGTTGCTTCATGTTTGTACAATTGGAGTTGACTTAAGGTCTCTGCTGGCATGGTGTCCTTAATTTCTGCAGAGATAGCCTGATCTGTAAATAGTTTGCTTCGAATACTTGTGGCAGATGCAATTGCCCCTGTTATCGTCTGGTCGTGATAGCCGCTCTGTGTTCGTGTTATCGTTAAAGGGTTAATAGGTAAATCATTGTCTAGAATCGCTTTAACATAGCTGAAACCAAGTATATTGTTTGGCTTTGACAAATCCATCTTCGTATTGGCTAAGCCTATCTTCTCATATGCTTTCCTACTTGCCTCTGGAAAAGAGAGACCTTGGTTTAAGCAGCTTTTAAGTGTTTCCTTGAAAGTGATCTTATGCTTGTTATAGGTTTCATAACTTTTAGTAAAATGGGATATGTCACCAGATTCACTTCCAAAACAAATACTGGATACGCCAACCTCATTTAATGTATGTACAGAACCTTTGGCAAACAAATCACTACTTTGGACAGCATATGGATAGGGTAATTCCAATACAATATCAACTCCAGCTGATAATGCAGCTTTTGTCCGATGGAATTTATCAATAATAGCAGGTTCTCCACGTTGTAAAAACGATCCACTCATAACAGCAATTATACAATCGGCATTAGAGACTTTTTTCGCTTCTTGTATATGGAATACATGTCCATTATGAAACGGGTTGTATTCGACGATTAAACCACAAGCTTTCATTTGCTCATCCCCTACATGTAAGTTGGTGTTTATTGTATCAAAAAACGTAAGCAGACGCATTGCTCATAAATATGATTATCAGAAATAGGAAAGGGAACACTAAATATATATAATTTTTTTAAACATTTTTTAATCTGTAAAGAAAATATGTTGACAAAAGTTCATTTTCCTTTTAAAATAACTCTTGTTGCCTTGAGGTGATAGAAATGAAATTTACATTAGGTCAAATAAAGAATAATGCCTATGGTGGGCCCTTTTCGTTTGATGATTGGGTTAATGTTTCCGAGTTGGAAACAATGAATAATGATATACGCGAAATTGATTCAGCTCATGTGTATGGTACAGCATTCGACCAGGGAAACGAAATTGTTTTTTCATTTACAATTAGTGGAAAGATGATTTTACCATGTGCCCGTACATTGGTGGATGTCCCATATCCCTTTGAAATAAAGGCAACTGAGATTTTTTCTGAATCAACCTATTATGATGGAGATGAATCAGAAGATGAAATTCATCCTATTGATGGGGAAGTACTTGACTTAACCCCATATATCAAGGAAAATATCTTACTAGAGGTTCCTTATCGTGTGTTTTCGGATGATGAAGAAGCCAAAAGACATGCTCCGGTAAAAGGAAATGATTGGGAATTTATTTCAGGGGAAAAAACCGAAAAGAAGATTGATCCACGTTTGAAAAAACTGGAATCATTACTTGAAGATAACGAGAAAGAGAAATAGGAATATTAATTCTGGTTTTGCTTTCGTATTTGAAGGAGGTGTAAGTCATGGCAGTACCAAAAAGAAAAACATCCAAAAGTGTTAAAAATCAACGTCGTACTCATAAAAAGCTACACGTAACTGGCATGGTAGAATGTTCAAATTGTGGTGAATTAACTAAATCACATCATGTATGTAAATCATGTGGAAACTATGATGGAAAAGAAGTAGTTAACAATTAAATTGTACTAATAGCCTATAATTAACAGATCACTGCTTAGTGATCTGTTTTTATATGTAAAACGACAAATTATGCTACTATGAATAGGAATAAGTAATAAAAGGAGATTCCATAATGGAAACAATTCAATATAATACATATGAAGATGGTTACGGTGTAATACAGTTACATCGTCCTGAAAAACGGAATGCTATATCAAATGAGATGGCTAGTCAACTCAAGCAGGTATTGGAAACGGCGAAACAAGCTTCGATTAAATTCCTGGTAATCACAGGAACGGGAGATCAGATGTTTTGTGCGGGTGGAGACCTGCAGAATCTGCATGGAGAGTTAAGTACAGATGAAGCTTTTTCAACGTTGTATCCAATGAAAGAAGTTCTTTATGAAATTGCCTCGTTTCCGGTTCCAACTATTTGTTTGCTAAATGGAGACGCGTTAGGTGGAGGGTGTGAAATCGCAACTGCTTGTGATTTCAGAATTGCAAGAGAGAACACCAAGTTTGGATTTGTCCAAACAAAATTAGGGATAACCCCTGGCTGGGGTGGTGGAGCACTTTTATATGAGAAGGTTCAGCCAAGCTTTGCTTATCAATGGCTGATGGAAGGTGAAGTATATAATGCATCCTTTTTACATAAACAAGGATGGCTGCATAAAGTTGTATCAGAAGAATTATGGTACGATCATCAAAAACTATTAAAACCTTATTTATCAAAGTCATTTGATCAAATGAATATATTAAAAATGCAATATAGAAAGAAGCTATCTATATTAGGTTTTTCTGCGTTAATGGATGATGAAGTTAGAAATTGCGCTAAATTATGGGGATCAGAGAAACATAAAGAAGCTGTTCAGCAATTTAAATCCCGGAAATAATACAAACTATTCACAAAAATAGTGAAATTTATTCTATCACCCCTACTTTTTGCATACATTTATAGCAAATGTGTAAGGAGGGATGTTATGAATGCAACACGTCAAGATGCATGGACGCAAGATGAAGATATAATATTAGCAGAAACTGTACTTCGCTATATTAGAGAAGGTAAAACGCAGCTTGAAGCGTTTAAAGAAGTCGCGAAACAGCTATCACGAACATCAGCGGCGTGCGGCTTTCGATGGAATGCTTCCATTAGGAGGCAGTACCAGGAAGCTATTGATTCTGCCAAGGAAGAACGCAAACAAGGCGGAAGGCAGAAATCGTGGAGTTATACAGATTCAAGATCCGTGCAAGAGGATGATCCAATCAACACCGCGATTTTGCTGTTAGAAAAAATGAGGACTAATTTTGCTAGTGAAAATCAATTGTACCAGAAAGAAGAGCAAGAGGCATTAAATAATCTAAAGAAAGAAAATGAGATCCTAAAAGCACAGCTGAAGCGTTATGAACAAGCATGGATAGAAATGGGGAACCTGTGGAGTTGGGTGAAGGAAAATAAAATGTAACAGCCTTAAGTGAGCGTATGTTCGAGGGTATACTGGATGTGGCCAATTCTGAAGAGGAGTTATTCATTATAATATGCCTATACTGATTTTTCAAAGCGTAAAAAGACATGAATGATTAAAAATTACATTCATGTCTTTATCTTTGTATTTATTCTTTTTCTTGTACGCCTTCAGGCATCCAAATTAGCGGATTTGCACCAAGGTCGCGTTCCATATCATATTTTGCTTTTTGAAAGCCCATCTTCTCCCAGAAAGTATGCGAATTGATACGCGGGTTAGTTTTAATAGGCAGCTGATAACTCTTCGCAAAATCGACCAGCGCTTTACCGTATTCCTGTCCCCTATAGTCTGGTAATACCTCAAGTTTCCATAGCTCCAGGTAATCCTGGGGTGGTTCAAAATATGCATCATATTTAGCGGTAACCTTGTAAAGGCTCATTCTTGCGATTAAGTTATTCCCGATGTATATTCCATAAAATGGTGATTCACTGTCGTTCTCAACAATATTACTTTGCAAGTCTTCAAGCATCGATAATTCCTGGTTACCGTACTCCTTAAAACGCTTGAACTTCTCCAGTGTCTTATAATTGATCAAAAGTTTCTCAACTTTAATTTGATCCATGCTATCTCCCCCTTAAAATCAGAAGTAATAAATATTTCTATATAATTTATTATAATATAAAAAAATTCAGATTGAAATGACTGATACCATTAATCTTAGTTTTATTATACTGTAAACTATTAGGAATTAATACTTTAAACACATATGTTGTTTATTCTGCTACAATTAGTTATATAGGTTGTTCAAAAAGTTCGGTAAAAATGATGCATCGAATTTCGTCTTAAGTTTGGCAATATAAATCCTTTCTTACCATACGTGCGACTAAGACTTATCTGAGGATTAGCGATAAGCAAAATTTTCCTAACTTTGGTTCCTTGTAAAAGAAAAGCCCTTTTCCTGCGTGCAATCCAGGTTCTGTGTAGCTTCCCTGGTGCTAATGAATTAGGGAATAAGGATCTCTGCTTCAATCGTCAATGAAGAAGTCAGAACATGCTGTACAAAGTCCGCTATTCAAGGCTGCACTGCATCGACACTTTCGGCAGATAGGGCGTAGGAATACTACCCCGAAATACATCGCATGATGAAAATTGTCCTTTAGTTTCGAGTACGTTGTGAACTTAACCGACTCGGTCATCGTCATCCTCCTTTTTGGACACGACTTTAAGGAAAATAATAGAAGGGCGAATGCAAATATGGATATCGGAATAATAGGCGGGGGTTCAACAGGACTGTTAATTGGATGTTATTTAGCACAAAAACATAACGTAACCATTTATGTTAAGAGAGAACAACAAAAGAGATATTTAAATAAATATGGAATTTCCTCACTAGAATCAAATGAAACAATATCAGTTAGGTCACTTTTAATCAGTGAGATGCAAAGAGAGGATTATTTAATTGTCTGTGTAAAGCAACACCATGTTTCACAAGTTATTCCATTTGTAGAACAGACAAATAAAGAGGCCACTGTTATCTTTTTACAAAATGGCATGGGGCATATTCCATTATTAGAGGAGATGTTCCATCCGGTTTTAGTAGGAGTAGTTGAACACGGAGCTTTGCGAAAAAATGACCATACCGTTGAACATACTGGAAAAGGTGTTATTAAACTTGCGGTGTTCTCGGGAAGTCGGGATGAGCTTGACTCTGTCACGTATTATTTGGATCAGGAACAGTTCCCTTTTAAAGGTTTCTCTGACTGGAAAAGTTTACTTAAAGAGAAGCTGATTGTTAATGCTGTAATAAATCCATTAACGGCACTATTTCATATAAGAAATGGTGAATTATTTAGGAACGTATATATTAATAGTATAGCTTGTGAGTTATGTCGTGAAACTGCGATAGTTTTAGAATTAGACTATGAACAGCAATTGGAGCGGGTACAGGAAGTTGCTCAAAACACAGGGAATAATATTTCATCAATGCTAAAAGATTTACAAGAAAACAGAAAAACTGAAATTGAAGCAATATGTGGCTACTTAATAAAAATGAGCAGCCATTCCATTCCGTATACAACATTTCTTTATAGAAGTATAAAGGCTTTGGAAGAGCAGAAAGGAATTAAGGAATAGGCATGTTGGACATTGTTATTTACTTTATCGGATTTATTGTAACAGTACCTATTATAGCAACATGGATTGTTTATTTAATCACTGTGAAAATGTACAGGCATAAATGGAAAGCAGTACATAATGCTGTGAATTGGACAACAATACTATACATAATAGCTGTTGTAGCATTAGTAAATGAAATTTTTGGGATTTCATTTTTTGGTATAATTCTGGGTATATTAATTAGCATATATACCATTATCGTTATTGCTCATTGGAAAATTTATACCGAAGTTATCTTTACTAAAGCATTTAAAATGTTTTGGCGGATTTGTTTTCTATTATTTTCAATGCTTTATATCTGTTTGGTTTTAATTGGTATTTACCTGCGTATCTTTACAAATTATTCAACTTTTGCATTGTAAAATGGACGTAAACCTTGAAGGAATAAGAAAGGCTGAAGAAACACTATTTGAGTTGACTTTGGATCAACGGTACGTATTTGATATAAAAAGCGTACTGCGGAAAAATAATTTCAGTACTATGATATCGCTCCGGAAATACACTTCGCTTTCCGTGGGCGGCTGATGAGCCTCCTTGCTCCTACGTCGCTGCGTAGTCTCATCTAGGCCTCAGCTCCCACAGGAGTCTCCGTGTATTTCCTACGCTGGATTGTGTATTACAATCCTTAAAATAAACAAATGTTGTTGTCATGGGTAAAAAAAATTTAAATCATTTAAATTAGCAGCTCCAAGAAACGCGCAGTTCTTTATAAATCCAACTGGAGAAAAATAATCACTTTCACCAACCCGGATACCAAGGCGGCATCTGCTCAATCTGCGTTTTTACAGCACGGGCATCCTCGTGACGCTAAGAGCGCTTCTTCCGGGGTCTTTAGGTACGTACTGTGTTCTCTATGGCTAAGAGGCAATGTCACGATAAGGATTGATTAATTTACAGGATATAGAGAGAGCAACACCCAGCGTAGGAAATTCACGGAGACTCCTGCGGGAACAGCAACAGCTGAAGATCCCGCAGGAAGCGGTTTTTGCTTCCGAGGAAGCTGAAGCGTTGCCCGCGGAAAGCGAAGTGTATTTCCGTAGCGGCTTCATAGCATTTAATCCTTTCTACAAAAGATTTTAACTACGTCGCATTTTATATCTTATGTGTACAAAAAAACTTTGATCAATGTTGTTTAGAAAACTTGGCATTCGTTAAAGGGATTCTTATGAAAGCGTATTTTGCTTTCTTAGAACCCCTTATACTCTGGAGTGCAGGCCTTAATATAGATAAGACTTAGTTGCACTTATGCAGTAAGAAAGGATTTATACTTTCTTAACTGCCAAGGCAACAATTAAATGCGTTCTGATATTATCAATGTAGCTGTTTGTGCTTATTCTAAAGATGCGAAAGTTTAGTAATTAAATGAATTGGCTAAAACAGATTAAATGAAATTAACACCAGTTTTATGTACAATACGTATTGGATATATTTCATTACGTTAAAAGGAGCATGTGATCTATGCGGATCGATCCAGTTAAACTACAGAATCAAAATGCACTAATAGATGATTATCGGAATAATAGGGAAAGCATTACGCAACATTTTGAATATAACCCTTATTCGGACGCTGCCTATCAAAGTAGATTGCAAGCGTTGCAAAACAGAAAATTTGATCGTGAGCAGCTCACAAATACACTATTTGAAATTAACAAGCAATGGGATGCTCCTGAATCTACATATGAAAACATTGAACGTCTGAAAAAGGATGATAGCGTTGTGGTTATTGGTGGCCAGCAAGCAGGATTACTGACGGGCCCCATGTACACAATTAATAAGATAATTTCAATTATACAATTTGCTAAACAACAGGAATTAAAGCTTGAAAAACCTGTAATTCCTGTTTTTTGGATTGCAGGTGAAGATCATGATTTTGATGAGATCAATCATATTTATTTACCGGAACCACCATCCATGAAAAAATATAAATTGCTGCAGCGGGTAGTGGACAAAAAATCTGTTTCTGACATACCTATTGATGAAACGTATGCCAACCAATGGGTGAATAGATTATTTGAACAAATAGATGAGACACAATACACAAAGGATCTCCATCAAACAATCAAGATGTGTTTAGAGAACTCTAGTACATATGTGGACTTTTTTGCTCGAGTCATTTACCAATTATTTGATGATGAAGGTATTGTGCTGGCTGACTCTGGCAGTCCAAAAATGCGCAGATTGGAACGGGATCATTTCTTAACATTAATTGAAAAACAAACTGAAATCAGTAAAGGCGTATATGAAGCATTACAGCAAATTAAACAAAAAAGCTATTCGGTGTCTTTGGATGTGGAACCTACTGATGCACATCTTTTTTATCATAAAGACAATGAGCGAATTCTGCTTGAACGAAATGACAATGGGGATTGGGAAGGGAAGCAAAACGAAATATTATTGACCAATCAGGAACTAATAAATATTGCTAGAAGTAATCCAGAGTTATTAAGCAATAATGTCGTTACAAGACCAGTCATGCAGGAGTTATTGTTTCCGACATTGGCATTTATTGGCGGACCTGGTGAAGTAGGTTATTGGTCAATATTAAAGCCTGCATTTAGGGCAGTAGGTATCAATATGCCACCAGTACTGCCACGGTTATCTTTTACATTCATTGATCGTAATGTAGAAAAATCGCTAAGGAAATACGCAATAGATGAACAGAATGCTGTTAATCATGGAGTAGAAGAGATAAAGGCAAATTGGCTGGCAGCACAAAGTGATCCACCAGTACAACAGGTTGCTACTGAAATTAAGCAGGCAATTGATAAGGCTCACAGCCCTCTTCGAAAAATTGCTAGGGAAACACGTGCAGATCTTGGAGAATTGGCTGATAAAAATCTCTATTATTTACAATGTGATATTGAGTACCTTGAAGGTCGTATTATTAAAGCATTAAAGGAAAAATACAAAAAAGAACTGGCTGAATATGATATGATCCAAATCGCTATACGGCCAAACCAGGGACTTCAAGAACGAACATGGAATCCATTACCGTTAATTAATGATTATGGTCCGTATTTTATAAAACAGCTAGCCAAGGAATCATGTTCATTTGAAGAAGATCACCACCTAATATATATATAACTAAATTTCTACCACTATCCCCCACATTTTATTAAATGTGGGGGATAGTTATACTATTACTCCATTACCATTGAAAAAACGTTGATGTCTATTGATATGTCAACGTTTTTTTCTTGTTTTATTTACGGATAACTTATAATTCTTAAGGATTTCATCTAAAGCAAAAGACCTATTTTGATAATATAAATAAAAAAATAGAAAATTGAGTGGTGAATAGTGGTGGAATGTGGTAACATATGAAATATGAAAGTGGGGATAGCTTTATGTTCATGGGTGAATTTCAACACAACATTGATACAAAAGGTCGAATAATTGTCCCTGCTAAGTTCCGTGAAGGGCTTGGCGACAATTTTGTTGTTACTCGTGGACTCGACAAATGTCTGTTTGCCTATCCAATGGACGAATGGAAATTACTCGAAGAAAAGTTGAAGAAGCTCCCTCTAACTAAAAAAGATGCACGGGCTTTTACGAGATTCTTTTTCTCTGGAGCAGTTGAATGTGAAGTGGATAAACAGGGAAGGATAAATATTCCCCAGCCACTACGAAATTACGCTGTGTTAGATAAAGAGTGTGTTGTAATTGGTGTATCTAACCGGATTGAGTTCTGGTCAAGTGAGAACTGGGAAGATTATTTTAATGACTCCGAAGAATCTTTTGGTGAGATTGCCGAAAACCTTATGGATTTTGATATTTAACATAGCAGTTATAAAGAAATTTCAAATTAGCTTTAATCAAGCTTTTCAGAAGTAGGTGTGACAATGTTTGATCATTACAGTGTACTAAAAGAAGAAGTCTTGGATGGTATAGCTATTAAGCCTGATGGTACATATATTGACTGTACAGTTGGTGGCGGTGGTCATTCGGAACAGATTGCCGCACGCCTGGGGGAAAATGGATTATTGGTCGCCTTTGACCAGGATTTGGATGCACTTGAGGCAGCAAAATCAAGACTGCACGACTATCATGATCGAATCACATTTATTCATGCTAATTTCAGAAAACTAGAAGAGGAATTATCCAATCATCATATTGAGAATATTGATGGAATTCTTTTTGATCTTGGTGTTTCATCCCCACAATTAGATCGTGGTGACAGAGGTTTCAGTTATCAGCACGATGCAAAACTCGATATGCGGATGAACCAGGAGCAGGATCTTGACGCACATGAGATTGTCAATTCATGGCCTTACAATGACCTGGTGAAGATTTTCTTTAAATATGGTGAAGAGAAATTTTCCAAACAAATAGCCAGAAAGATTGAAGCGTTCAGAAAAGAACAATCAATTGAAACAACGCATCAGCTGGTAGAAATAATAAAAGACGGTATTCCCGCACCTGCTCGAAGAAAGGGAGGGCATCCGGCGAAACGTATTTTTCAGGCATTGCGAATAGCAGTGAATGATGAGCTGCAAGCATTTAACGATGCATTACACCAGGCCGCAAGAGTTGTTAAGGTTAACGGAAGGGTGGCCGTTATCACATTTCACTCACTGGAAGATAGACTCTGCAAACAAGCATTTAAGAAATGGAGTACAGCCAAGGAAGTGCCGAGGAATCTGCCAATAATACCCGAAGATCACCAGGCACCATTTAAGCTGATTAATAAAAAACCAATTTTACCAAGTACTGGTGAATTGGACGTAAATCGCAGGTCAAAGTCTGCTAAGTTACGGGTTGCTGAGAAAATAAATGAATGGAATAAAGATTTCACATTTGAAGAAGGGTGGAAAAAGTCATGAGTGCTAGCCATGCGCGCAGCTGGGAACAAACATATACATCACATGCACCACAAAAAGATAAACAAATTTCTGTTAAGGTACATAAGAAAGGCTGGATAACAAAAGGCGAAAAAGTCTTGTATTCAGTAATTGGATTTTGTTTGATTATAGCCTGTGTTTATATTGTTTCTTTTTCTTCTTCAACAGACACTTTAAACAGAGAATTACAATCTTTAGAGCAAACTGTAGAGAAACAGCAAGTAGAAAATGAAGGATTGGTGTACGAGAAAAAACAATTAAGCAGACCTGAACGTATCACAAGGATCGCAAAAGAAAATGGCTTAAAAATTCAAGATGCAGAAGTCAAACAAGCAACGGCTTTTAACAACTAAGCAAGGTGGATATGTTATGAAAAAAAATAAAACAACCCATTTCATGTCTAGCATTCTGATTCTTATTTTTGTCGGCATATTTTTACTTATAGCAGGCAGGTTTTTATACATTCAGGCTACTGCTGAAATTAATAACGTTTCACTTGATGAATGGGCAAAAGAGAAACGGACTGCATCCTACACGCTGGATGCGGAGCGAGGTAAAATATTTGATAAAAATGGGATGACACTAGCTTATGATCGCCCTACATTCCGTATTCAGGCAATTGTTGAAGAATCATATACTCAGGATCCAGGGGAGCCACTGCATGTTAAAAATCCGGAAAAAACTGCGGAAATGCTGGCTCCTTTATTAAATGCTGAACAAGGGTATCTATTAGATCGACTGAAAAAAGGTATCAAAAAAGATCAATTTCAAGTAGAGTTTGGAAATGCTGGTAAGGAATTGTCTCAGCAAACCAAAGAAAAAATAAAGGATCTTAATCTACCAGGCATTACATTTGAAAAAGAAGCTGTACGATTTTATCCAAACGGTATGTTTGCGTCGAATATAATCGGGTTCGCTCGCAAAGGTAAAGATGGGAACATCAGCGGAGTAACCGGTATCGAAAATGAAATGAATAAATTACTGAGTGGAGAGACTGGACATATTTCCTACGAACGTGATAATTATAACAAGAAATTATTGGATCCAAATCAAGTTATAAAGAAGCCTGAAGATGGCGAGGATGTTTATTTAACGATTGATCAAAAAATTCAAACATTACTTGAAGACGTTATGACCCAAGTCAATAAAGAATATAAACCAGAACGAATATCCGCTGTTGTCATGGACCCTAAAACAGGTGAAGTATTGGCTATGGGTAACCGCCCAAGTTATAATCCAAATAATCCTGATGTTGAGAACTGGTATAACGATGTTATTTCTTCACCGTTTGAACCAGGATCGACTATGAAAATCTTCACATGGGCTTCTGCTATAAACGCAGGTGTGTATAATGGCAATGAGTGGTTAGAATCAGGCAGCTACCGAATTAGTGAAAACATAGCCCCCATTCATGATTGGAGCAGCAACTGGGATTCAATAACATATGATGAAGGATTTTCACGATCATCAAATGTCGCTGCAGCAAAATTAGTCTGGGAAAAGCTTGGTACAGAAAAATACTTGGACTATCTAAATGCATTTGATTTTGATCAGAAGACCGGTATTGATTTGCCCGGCGAGAATGCAGGTAAACTTGTTTACAACTACCCGCGAGACAAGATGGCTACGGGTTTTGGTCAGGCTAGCACTGTCACTCCAATTCAGCAAATGAAGGCCGCAACAGCCATTGCCAATGATGGCAAGATGCTTAAACCATTTGTTATCTCAAAAATAGTAGATTCAACTACAGGACAAACAATCAAGGAAAAGTCACCTGAAGTAGTTGGTAAACCAATTTCAGAAGAGACATCAGAGCACGTTTTGGATTTGATGGAATCTGTAGTTTCTTCAGACCATGGAACAGGGAAACCCTACAAGCTTGAGGATTATTCAGTCGCAGGTAAAACAGGAACAGCTCAGGTGTATGAGGCAGAGGCAGATGGTTACCTAACTGGACATGGGAATTATATTTTCTCATTTTTAGGTATGGCACCAAAAGATGATCCGAAGTTAATGATGTATGTATCGGTTGAAAAACCAGAATTAGAGGCCCATACTCCTGGTTCAACACCTGTTTCATTTATATTTAAGAATGTCATGCAAAACAGTTTGCATTACATGAACATCAATCCTGACAAAGACAGTTCCAAACCAGTTGAAGCTGTTAAAATACCAGAGTTAAAAGGTAAGAGTAAAACAACAGTTAAAAAATCCTTGGAAGCTAAGGGTTTAAACGTAACTGTAGTTGGCTCTGGTGAAACGATAACAAAAACAAGTGCTGCAGAAGGTGACGAACTGCTTCCGAATGATCGTCTTTTAGTTGTCACTGATAAGCCAACAATGCCAGATGTAATTGGCTGGTCGACAAGAGATGTATTGCAGTTGGCGGACTTACTTCAGCTGGATATAGAAATACTCGGCAACGGATATGTCAAAAGTCAAAGTATTAAAAAAGGTTCTCCCCTTAAAAAGAATGATTATTTAGCAGTCGAATTACAGCCACCTGATACTAAAAATAAGAATGATGAATCAGACGAAGGGCAAACAGGTGAACAGACTGATGAAATAAGTGAGTCGCAGTAGATAGCCCTTCCAGTATCAATCAAGTCAGACAGAATCATAAGCTTTTCAGCTATAAACAGTGTTCTATTCATTTTTTTTCATTCATATAGTGGATACAAGCCTACCTATGAAAAGGGGATGGAGAATGAAACGTGTATCTGCTGTGACGGTAAGAAAAAGAATAGTAACTGTTTTTCTTTTTGGATTGTTATTTTTTGCGATAATTGATGTTCGCCTGGGATATGTTCAATTTGTTATTGGTGACGAACTGATGGAACTTGCGAGTGAGTCCTGGAGCAGGGATATTACCTTTGAGCCTGAACGGGGCAACATATTGGACAGGAATGGTGATGTGCTGGCTGAGAATGTATCAGCACCCTCTGTTATTGTCGTTCCTCAGCAGGTGGAAAATCCGCAGAAAACTGCTGGCAAGATAGCAGACATTTTAAATATATCAGAGAAAAAAGCGTATGAATATGTGACCAGGAAAGCCGTATATACGCGTGTACATCCTGATGGTAGAAAGATTTCAGAAGAACAGGAGAAGAAATTTCGTACGCTCAATCTCGATGGTGTCTACCTTGCTAAGGATTCAAAACGCCATTACCCGTATGGAAATTACTTATCACACGTATTGGGGTTTGCTGGTATTGATAACCAAGGATTAATGGGGCTAGAAATGTACTATAATGATAAACTCGATGGTGAAGAAGGCAGTTTATCTTTCTACTCGGATGCCAAAGGGAAGAAACTGGAGCAGATCGCTGATGAATATAAGGCACCTGAAGATGGGTTGAACCTTAAAACAACAATCAACTCAAAAGTTCAAACGATCATTGAACGGGAACTTGATTTGGCAGTATCCAAATATAACCCGGACGGTGCCCTGGCTATTGCAGTTAATCCGAAAACCGGCGGAGTTCTTGGAATGTCTTCACGTCCAAACTTTAATCCAGAGAATTATCAGAAAGTAGATCCGGACATTTACAATCGTAATTTGCCAATTTGGAGCACATATGAGCCTGGTTCAACATTTAAGATTATTACCCTTGCTGCAGCACTTGAAGAGGGGACTGTAGATCTGCAAAAAGATCATTTTAATGATGATGGTGATATTTCTGTAAGTGGCACGGAACTGCATTGCTGGAAGAGCGGAGGCCATGGTAAGCAAACATACCTTGAAGTTGTCCAAAATTCATGTAATCCGGGCTTTGTTAACCTTGGGATGAATTTAGGGGAAGAAAAATTGTTTGATTATATTAAGGATTTTGGCTTTGGAAAGAAAACGGGGATTGATTTGGAGGGTGAAGGAAATGGGATATTATTTAAACCCGAAAATGTAGGTCCTGTTGAACTTGCCACTACTTCATTTGGACAAGGTGTTTCGGTAACTCCCATTCAGCAGGTGATGGCGGTTGCGGCGGCTATAAATGGGGGTAAATTATATGAACCTCATATTGCAAAAGAATGGATAGATCCTCAAACAAATAACGTAGTTGATAAGATTGAGCCCAACCTGAAAGAAAATGTTATTTCAGAATCAACATCTAAAGAAATTCGTCAGGCACTGGAAAGTGTTGTGGCTAAAGGAACTGGACGTCCAGCCTATGTTGATGGGTATCGTGTTGGCGGTAAAACCGGTACTGCCCAAAAAGTTGGTCCTGGAGGAAGTTACTTAAAGAATAACTATATTCTTTCATTTATTGGCTTTGCCCCTGCTGATGATCCTGAAATTGTCGTATATGTTGCAGTAGATAATCCGAAAGACACTGTTCAGTTTGGGGGAGTAGTTACTGCCCCGATTGTAGGTACAATAATTGGTGACAGTTTACGTGCAATGGGAGTTGAGCCAAGAGATGATGGACTTGATAAAGAGTATATGTGGCCAGATCAACCGAAAGTTGAAGTACCAGATTTGGTAGGATTGAAAAAAGGCAAGTTGAATCAGTACATGACGAATTTATCTATTGAGACGAGTGGAACTGGAGATTATATTATCGACCAGGCACCAAGCCCGGGAACAAAAGTTGAACAGGGTGAAAAAATAAGAATTTACCTGTCTGATAAAAATTCATCGTGAATGCGGTAAATATTTGCTATAATGAACAATGAATAATAAAAGTGAAATTTTTAAATAAGAGGGTCATTGTACCCTCTTAAAAATTGAGCTTATCTAGAATACATATGTGAGACATTAATAAAACGAGGATGTATCTAAAATGAAATTATCAGAAATTCTTTCCGTTTTACCATTTTATGAAACAACTTCAGCAACTGAAAATTTGGAAATCAGCAATATTGAAGTGGATTCCCGTAAAGTTACTGAAGGCAGTCTATTTGTATGTATTAATGGTTTTACGGTTGATGGACACGATTTTATAAATCAGGCAATCGATCATGGTGCTATTGCTATTTTAGCTGAGAAAAATGTAGATGCTGCTGTTCCGACGATACGCGTTGCAGATTCGTCCAGAGCAGTAGCAGCGGTGGCTGAAAAGTTTTACGATTTCCCTACTAAAAAGTTGCCGTTAATAGGTGTTACAGGAACAAATGGTAAAACAACAGTTACTTATCTACTGGAATCCATATTTAATCAATATGAGATGAAGACAGGTGTAATCGGGACAATCCAGATGAAAATAGGGGCGGATTCCTATCCGGTAACCAATACAACACCAGATGCATTATTTTTACAGAAAACATTCAGACAGATGAGTGATGAAAAAGTGGATAAAGCAATCATGGAAGTGTCGTCACATGCGCTGGATTTGGGACGTGTATATGGCTGTGACTTTGATATTGCAGTGTTTACCAACCTTTCACAAGATCATCTGGATTATCATAAAAACATGGATGACTACTTGCATGCAAAAAGTCTTTTGTTTGCACAATTAGGGAATAGCTATAGTAGTGAACAGAAGAAATATGCAGTAATTAATCAGGATGATCCAAACAATGGTTTGCTAAAAAGAAGTACCGCTCAGCACGTTGTAACATATGGCTGTGTTAATGATGCACAAGTAATGGCAGTTGATATAAATCTCGAAGTTACTAAAACCTCCTTTAAAATGAATACTCCAGCAGGGTCGATACAAGTTGATAGTCAACTGATTGGTATGTTTAATGTTTACAACATGCTTGCAGCAAGTGCAGCAGCAATTTCTGCAAATGTACCACTTCAGATCATTAAAGATGCGCTTTTTGAAATTAAAGGTGTCAGTGGACGTTTTGAACCAGTAGATGGTGGTCAGGATTTTGCAGCAATTGTAGATTACGCACATACGCCAGATTCTTTGGAAAATGTGCTGCAAACAATAAAGGGCTTTGCGAAACAAAAAGTATATGTTGTTGTTGGCTGTGGTGGAGATCGTGATAAGACCAAACGGCCATTGATGGCAGCTATTGCGTTGAAATATGCTGATCAGGTAATCATCACTTCAGATAATCCGCGTACAGAGGACCCTAAGTCAATTTTGGATGATATGACAGAGGGAATTTCAGAAAGTCATTACAAGGTAATAGAAGATAGGTATGACGCTATTTTTCATGCAGTTAGTCTAGCGCGGGCAGATGATATTATTTTAATCGCCGGAAAAGGTCATGAAACTTACCAGGAAATTGATAATGTAAGATATGACTTTGATGATCGGGAAGTTGCAAGAGAAGCAATTCAAGTAAAGGAGAAATGATAATGTTATTTACGACAGAATGGCTTACATCCATTTTTGGTGATTACAAAGGTGTTGCAACTGACCCAATAAGGATTGGTGAGGTAACAACAGATAGTCGTAAAAAAACGCAGAAATCATTATTTATTCCTATAATCGGCGAAAACTTTGACGGTCACGACTATATAAAACAAGCATTCGATCAAGGTGCAGTCGCAGCACTCTGGCAAAAGGAGAGACAGCTTCCTGGCTTTTTACCGAATGATTTCCCTGTGTTTTTTGTGGAAGATACATTAGAAGCATTACAGGAGCTAGCTGGATTCTACCGGGAAAAAATCAACCCTATTGTAATTGGGATAACGGGTTCCAACGGTAAGACTACAACAAAGGATATTGTGGCGTCAGTCGTTAAAACGGCATTTATTACACAGAAAACAAAAGGTAATCTGAATAATCATATTGGATTGCCATCAACTGTTCTGTCAATGTCTCCTGGGACGGAAGTACTTATCGTTGAAATGGGTATGAACCAATATGGTGAAATAGAAGAACTATCGAATATAGCCAAGCCGGATATTGCTATTATTACAAATATTGGCGAGTCACATATTGAGTACTTGGGATCAAGAGAAGGTATTGCCAAAGCCAAGCTTGAAATCATCAGTGGTATGAAAGAAAACAGTTTTCTGATTATCGACGGTGATGAACCTTTATTACGGGAAATGCGTAAACGGGATAATGTAATAACGTGTGGATTTAATGCCGATAATGAGGTAGTAGTAGAGAAAGTAAAACTATCCCGGAACAACACAAAATTTCATCTCTCAGATGGATATGAGTATACACTCCCATTACTGGGTAAGCATCATGCACTGAACGCGACATTTGCTATTACAGTTGCTGAACGTCTTCAAATACCAAAGTCAAATGTGGTAAAGGCATTAACGGAAATGGAACACACATCAATGCGATTTGAACTGATTAAAGGTAAAAATGATGTCTCTGTAATAAACGATGCATACAATGCTTCGCCTACTTCCATGAAAGCATCGATAAACGTTGTGAAACAAATGGAAGGATTTAAACACAAAGTACTTGTGCTGGGGGATATTTTTGAACTTGGTAACGAGTCCAGAATGTTCCATCAATCAGTTGCAGAAAGTATTGATGATTCAATAAGTGCTTTATTTACATTCGGTGGTGATTCAAAAGAAATCTCATCATCTGTCAATAAAAGAAATTCAGATATAAATTGCAGCCATTTTACATCGAAAGCAGAATTATTGAATGCCCTGGAAGACTATTTAGCAAAGGATACACTTATTTTGTTTAAAGCTTCACGAGGTATGCAGTTTGAAAAGCTCGTTGAAAAATTAACAAATCCATCATAACTAGCATGGACGGTCGTTGCAAGAGGAGGAGAAGCAGTGAATATATATATTTTAATGATGACAATAGCAATAGCATTCCTAATAACCGTCCTTCTATCACCATTTTTTATTCCGTTTCTGCGGCGTCTGAAGTTTGGTCAGAGTATTAGGGATGAAGGCCCGCAGTCACACATTAAAAAAACAGGAACACCTACTATGGGCGGTATAATGATCGTCATTAGTGTGACTATTACTTCGATAATTATGGTAAGTAAATTTAGCTCAGGATCAATTGGGTATGAATTGTGGCTACTTATTTTTGTATTAGTGGGCTACGGGTTTTTAGGATTTTTGGATGATTTTATTAAAGTTGCAATGAAGCGAAACTTGGGGTTAACATCCAAACAAAAGATGCTTGGACAACTTATTATCGCACTTGTATTTTATTTTATTATACAATATAACGATTTTGCGACATATATCCATATTCCAGGCACAGCCATTCAATGGGAACTTGGCTGGGGATATGCATTACTTATTATCTTTATGCTTGTAGGTGCATCTAATGCTGTTAATCTGACTGATGGGCTGGATGGATTATTGGCAGGGACAGCAGCAATTGCATTTGGTGCATTTGGCATACTGGCATGGTATGGGTTCCCTCAAACTGAGGTGACAATCTTTTCACTTGCAGTAGTTGGAGCCTTGTTAGGCTTTTTAGTGTTTAATGCTCACCCTGCTAAAGTATTTATGGGTGATACCGGTTCACTGGCATTAGGCGGTTCCATTGCAGCCATTGCCATTTTAACTAAACTTGAAATAATTCTAGTGATTATTGGTGGCGTATTTGTAATTGAAACGCTCTCGGTTATCATTCAGGTCATATCGTTTAAGACAACAGGCAAAAGAGTATTTAAAATGAGTCCCCTGCACCATCACTATGAATTACTTGGCTGGTCAGAATGGCGTGTTGTAACAACATTCTGGTTAGTAGGACTTATTTTTGCAGCTCTAGGCATATATATTGAGGTGTGGATAGTTTGAAGACATTAGATAATTTTCCTTATTCTCATGTCCTTGTTTTAGGTTTGGCAAAAAGCGGGACTGCTGCTGCCAGGCTTCTATTACAGAGTGGGAAAAGTGTCCGTGTAAATGACAAAAAGGCAAGTGATAACGGTAATGCTGTTTATGAGCTGAAATCGATGGGGGCAGAAGTGATTACAGGTTCCCATCCTCTTTCTGTTTTGGATGGTATTGAAATTGTTATTAAGAACCCGGGGATACCATATGATAATCCGATATTAGTTGAGGCAGAAAAAAGAGATATCCCGATAATTACCGAAATTGAAATTGCTGGTAATTTAGTGGAAAGTTCCATTATCGGGATAACCGGTTCTAATGGGAAAACGACAACAACGACATTAACAAAAGAAATGCTGAACAAGAGTAACCAGTCTGCAAAAATCGCTGGAAATATTGGCTATGTAGCAACAGAGGTAGCCAAAACGTTAGAAAAAGACGAAAAAATGGTACTGGAACTATCATCATTCCAGTTAATGGGAGTAAAAACATTCAAACCAAAGATAGCAGTTTTATTGAATATCTTTGAGGCACATCTTGATTATCACAAAACGTTCGAGAATTATAAAAGAGCAAAATGCAATATTTTTGCTAATCAGTCTGATGATGACTACTTAATTTATAATGTTGATGATCCAGTAGTTACTGAAGCTGTAGCATCGGCTAAATCTGTAAAGGTGCCATTTTCACTGAAAAAGCGACTTGATGATGGTGCATGGGTCGATGAAACAAGTATCTATTTCAAGCATGACAGAATTATTGAAAAAAGTGAAATTGCATTGGTTGGTGCTCACAACCTGGAAAATATTCTAGCCGCAATAAGTGCTGCTAAGTTAAGTGGTGCAAGTAATGAAGGAATACAGGAAGTGCTAACTAATTTTTCAAGTGTTAAGCATCGACTGCAATTCGTCGAAAATATAGATGGCCGGTTATTTTATAACGATTCAAAAGCAACCAATATACTTGCTTCACAGAAGGCACTTTCCTCATTTAAGCAACCAACAATCCTGTTGGCAGGCGGACTTGATCGAGGCAATGAATTTGATGATTTACAGCCATATTTGAACAACGTTAAAGGCGTGATTTTGTTTGGCGAAACAAAGGAAAAACTCAAAAGAACTGCCAGTGACGCCGGAATAGAAATTATTCTAACAGCTGATGATATGGATCAGGCTGTTAAACAAGCTTACAGTATATCTGAACGTGATGATGTCATATTATTATCCCCTGCATGTGCCAGCTGGGACCAATATCGTACTTTTGAGGAAAGAGGGGACATGTTTATACAAGCTGTGCATACATTAATGTAGGGGCTTGTTTCTATTCTATAAGATTAATTAAATTAAAAACGCCCCTCCTGATTATACTGGAAACGGGGTGTTTTTTTGTTCCGGAGAATTTTTAAAAACCAGAATGCACCAGATTATACATTACTGGCTGCTATACTATCGTTACTCTTAATAGGAATTGTTATGGTTTATAGTTCTTCGTATGTGTGGGCTGAATACAAATATGCAGATTCATTTTTTTATGTAAAACGTCAACTTCTCTTTTGTGGTGTGGGTCTTGTTGCCATGTTTTTTATTATGGGAGTTCCCTATGGTACCTGGAAGAAGTACAGCAAACTCATTTTGCTGACATGTTTTTTGTTATTGCTGGCAGTTTTAGTTCCAGGAATAGGTATGGAGCGTGGTGGTGCCCAAAGCTGGATTGGTATTGGCGCATTTAGTATTCAACCTTCTGAATTTATGAAGTTAGGTTTAATCATATATTTGTCGGTATACCTGTCTGTTCAGCAGAAGTATATCACCTCTTTTAGAAAGGGTTTCTTGCCATCGCTTTTACTAGTTTTCACAGCGTTTGGACTAATCATGCTACAGCCGGATCTTGGTACAGGTGTTGTACTTGTACTTACATGCATGGTGATGATTTATACTGCTGGTGCAAGATTATCCCATTTTTTAGGGTTAGCCGTTCTTGGATTAGCGGGGTTCTTGGTTTTGATTATATCTGCACCGTATCGAATAGACCGGATTACTGCCTTTTTAAATCCGTGGGAAGATCCATCTGATACAGGTTTTCAAATTATTCAATCATTATATGCCATTGGTCCAGGTGGTCTAACAGGGGTTGGACTAGGAAATAGTTTACAGAAACATTTCTATTTACCCGAACCGCAGAATGATTTTATCTTTGCAATATTAGGTGAGGAACTAGGGTTCTTAGGTGGCACATTCGTAATTGGCCTATTTATGTTATTATTTTGGAGGGGGATAAAGGTTGCACTTGAGGCACCAGATGCTTACGGAAGGTTCCTGGCACTTGGAATTGTCTCTATGCTGACGATACAGGTAATGATCAACATTAGTGTCGTTATTGGATTAATTCCAGTAACAGGAATAACATTACCATTTCTCAGCTATGGTGGGTCATCATTAACGTTAACGCTATGTTCAGTCGGTATTTTGTTAAATATTAGCAAATATTCAAAACTATAAAATTTTTGGCAGTAAAAAGAGTGAATACAAACTTACTGCATATGTGCAGCCAGGGCTTGTACTAATAGTAGAAGGGGTACTAAGAAAGCATAAGTCGCTTTCTTAGTACCCTTTTAATGTTAAGCTGAGTATTCTAAGCAAAAAATACTTCAATCTAGGTAATGTTTACTACATATTTAAATCCATTATGTGATATAATTCTTGTAACAAATGAGAAACGGCATTGTATAGTGCTGTTTCGTTCTTTTCATTTTCTTACTAAAAATTTTCTGACAAAGGAAGAAATAGAAATGGGGAAAAAGAATGTAGTTTCGATTGAGGATCGTATCCCAATGTTGAAACAGGAACGTAAAAAGAAGGCAAATCGCCGTCTCATATTTTATCTTTCTATTTTTTTCTTTTTAATCTCCATTATTGTATACCTTCAATCACCACTAAGCCATGTGAAAACAATTGAAGTGTCAGGAAATTCATTTGCTAAGGATCAGGAAGTAATTAAGCAAAGTGAAATTTCCAATGATACGAATATATGGATGATCAATGAATCGGAAGTAGTACAGGCTATTAGTGAAAATCCGGTAGTTAAATCGGTAGAGGTAAATCGGCAGTTGCCCTGGACAATTAAAATACAACTTAAAGAGTACAATAAGGTCGGTTATATTAAAAAAGAGAGCAGTTTTTTTCCAATCTTGGGTAGTGGTAAGGTTTTAACTGAAATGAAGCAGAAATTAGCTAATGGGGATGCTCCTTTAATTCTTGGTTTTAATGATGAGGATTATTTGGATAATATGACAGCCGAATTAAAAAAACTTCCTCAGAGCATATTAAATCTAATCTCGGAAATTCACTGGAAACCAAGTGATGATAATAAGAATAAAATCTTACTTTATATGAATGATGGCTATATGGTTGACGGGACGATAAGGAATTTTGCAGATAAGATGGATGTATATCCATCCATAGTTGCGCAGCTTAGTCCAGAAAGTAAGGGGATTATTCATATTGGTGTAGGTGCATATTTTGAATCTTTTACAAATGAAACTGAGGAGTCTTCCAATGAATAGGGTTCAAAATGGATCAAGAATGTTTTTTTATTGTAAAAGAAAGCCACTTTTATAAAGTATTTAACGAAATCTATATAGTAGGTCCCAAAATCTTAAGCAGGAGTAAGGATCAAAACTTGGGCTTATCGTTAATGGGATATCTATTTTGCCTGTTTTGAGTCCTAGTAATGGTTAATTGCTAAAAAAACAGTAAGAAAACTCACTAAAATAGAAGGAATTAGTAGCTTTTTTGTTGAATTAACTAATATATATTTTCTTTTTAGTTAAATTCCTTTAAAATAGTAGATTATAGTATAATAGGACAGCTTGGCTTGTCGTTAAAGGGATATCTTTGTATTCATAGCCCCCATTATATTTTGGAGTGCACACTTTAATGAAATAGCCCTAGTCGAACTTATGCAGTAATAAAGTGGCTATACTGACCTAACTGCAAATAATAATAGAAAATGGAATAAGAGAAATCATCTGATGAAAAAATTAATGATCAGATGCTTCTGAATCAGGAGGTGCCTTTCTTTGAACAACAGTGAAGTACTAGTGAGTCTTGACATAGGTACATCAAAAATCAAAGTAATAATTGGAGAAGTATTAAATGACTCCCTTAATATCATTGGAGTTGGGGCGGCAAAATCGAATGGCATGAAAAAAGGTGCAATAGTTGATATTGATCAAACCGTAACTTCCATTCGAAATGCGGTCGAACAAGCGGAACGAATGGTTGGTATGCAAATTGATAGTGTAGTAGTTGGTATTAACGGGAATCACATACAATTGCAGCCATGTCATGGGGTTGTAGCAGTTCAAAGTGAAAACCGGGAGATTGGTGAGGAGGATATCTCACGCGTTATTGATGGTGCTCAAGTAGTATCCATTCCACCAGAACGCGAGATTATCGATGTAATTCCCAAACAGTTCGTTGTCGACGGATTAGATGAGATAACCGATCCAAGAGGAATGATTGGTGTAAGACTAGAAATGGAAGGAACTATAATAACTTGTTCCAAAACAGTTTTACATAACATTTTGAAATGTGTGGAACGTGCAAATTTACAGGTTTCAGATATTTGTTTACAACCACTTTCAGCTGGAACGGTAGCTTTATCCAAGGATGAGAAAAACCTTGGCGTAACACTTATTGATGTTGGCGGAGGTTGTTCTACAGTTTCGATATTTGAAAATGAGCACTTGGTATCTACCAGTGTAGTTCCACTTGGCGGCGACAACATTACGAAGGATTTATCAATTGGCTTAAGAACTTCAACGGAAGAGGCGGAAGACATTAAATTAAATTATGGCCATGCCTTTTTTGACGATGCAAAAGAAGAAGAAACGTTTGAGGCATCTATTATTGGCAGTAATAATACACAAACTCATAACCAGTTACAAATTGCTGACATAATAGAAGCAAGGCTGGCGGAAATATATGCTTACGCAGAACGGGAAATCAGACGTATGGGATACCAACAATTACCTGGTGGATATGTGCTGACAGGTGGTACAATGAAGATGCCGGGTGTTCTGGAACTTGCTCAGGATATTTTTCAGTCAAATGTACGCATGGCCATCCCTGATTACATAGGTGTAAGAGAACCACAGTTTACTGCTGGAGTAGGAATCTTGCAATTTGCCTATCGGAATGCGAAAATACAAGGAAAAGAACTGTATCCATCTGTAGTAGTAAATCACGATGAAACAAAACCAAAACGTACTAAAAAATCAACAAAATCAGATGAAACAACAAAAACAAAGAAAAAAGAATCTGGAATGGCTAATTTGTTTAAGTATTTTTTTGATTAAACACTAGGCGGGGCAGAGTAAAGGTAGTTAGTATCCTGCCTCTAGCTATGTTTTTTCAATACTGAATATATTAATACATCTAGTTCCCTAGAACATAAATTAGCTTCTAGAACTCTTGTAATTTTGCATATTAGGAGGAACGGAAATATGTTAGAGTTTGATACGAATATGGATCAGCTAGCAACAATTAAAGTAATTGGTGTCGGTGGTGGTGGAAGCAATGCTGTTAACCGTATGATTGAACATGGTGTTGAGGGTGTTGAGTTCATTGCCGTTAATACAGATGCCCAAGCTTTAAATCTATCAATGGCAGAAACAAAATTACAAATCGGCGGGAAATTGACTCGTGGGCTTGGTGCAGGTGCAAACCCTGAGGTTGGTAAAAAAGCCGCTGAAGAAAATAAAGAACAGTTGGAAGAAGTATTGCAAGGTGCTGATATGATATTTGTTACAGCTGGTATGGGTGGAGGCACTGGAACTGGTGCTGCATCTGTAATCGCACAAATCGCTAAAGAAATTGGCGCGCTAACTGTCGGTGTTGTGACACGTCCCTTCACTTTTGAAGGAAAAAGAAGATCTACTCAGGCTGTAACGGGAATTGATTCTCTTAAAAGCAGTGTAGATACTTTAATTGTTATTCCGAATGATCGTTTGCTGGAGATTGTTGATAAGAATACACCGATGCTAGAAGCATTTCGTGAGGCTGATAATGTATTGCGTCAAGGTGTACAAGGTATCTCTGATCTAATAGCGAAACCAGGCCTGATTAATGTTGACTTTGCTGACGTGAAAACAATTATGTTTGATAAAGGGTCTGCGTTAATGGGGATTGGTATTGCCACTGGAGAAAACCGTGCTCCTGAAGCAGCTAAGAAAGCTATCTCTTCACCATTACTGGAAACCTCTATTGACGGAGCGCATGGCATTCTTATGAATATAACTGGCGGCTCAAATTTAAGCTTGTATGAAGTGCAGGAAGCTGCGGACTTGGTAACTTCAGCTGCAGATGATGAAGTAAATGTTATCTTTGGTTCCGTTATCAATGAAAATTTGCAAGATGAGATTATCGTAACAGTAATTGCTACTGGTTTCGATGAAAGCCAAAAAGTAGATAAACAGCCTAAAGAACGTCCGGTTATTAATCATAATCAGCATGCTGCATCTAAGTCTAATGATGAAATGCCTAGAGAAAGAGAAAGAGGACAAAATCAGCAAAGCCGTCCTACTACACAGGATGACGAACTGGATATTCCTACATTCTTAAGAAATCGTAATCGCAACAGGTAAATAATAATAGTGACATTTCAGAAAGAGGCTGGGACAAAAGTGTTTTAGTCAACGTAAAATCCGAACTTTGATTCAAATTCTTGAAAATAGAATTTGAATTAGTTCGGATTTTTTTGTTGCTGATTATCTATATAATGCGAATTAGTGGTTGTGTGCAGTAACACCGCTACGGAAATACACTTCGCTTTCCGGGGGCGGCTGTTGAGCCCTCTTCGTGCTGAGGCACTCAGATGTCTCATCCTAGGCCTATCCTCCCCCAGGAGTCTACGTGTATTTCCTGCGCTAGGATTTACTCATTATAACTTGATAAAATAACAAAATATACATTGTGATGGATAACGAGTGAAAATTTTAAAACCATTTAAATTAGCAGCTGGAATATGCGAGACTCCTGTGGAAAGAACAAGCTAGGCGAGACCCCGCAGGCGAGGTACGAGCTGAGGAGGCTCGGCACTTGCCCACGGAAAGGGAGCATATTCCAGCTGCGTTGTTAGTGAAACTTACAAATTTCACTAGTTCGTAGTTTAAATCAACTACGTATTAGATCCAACAATTGATCTTTAATTTGGAAAGATTTAGTTACATCCCAACCCCTTTTTTAATAGCTCCCATTTAAGACGACAAAGTCTCCGATAAGTTGTTAAAATTAGCACATTTTTGCATACAAGAAGTGACAGACTTCGCTAGCTAAACAAACTATACTTCTAAATAAGGTATTCCAGTAAGGTGAAAGGAAGAAGGACGTGACCATTTATCTTGATGCTGTCTGGCTGTTAAATTTTTTCTTGGACTTGATGCTTTTAATGCTAACTCAAGCCCTGGCAAAAGACAGCACACAAAAGGTTCGGATTTTTTTGGGTGCGTTTATCGCTTCGTTACTAGTTCCGTTATCTATTTTTTATCCGAGTTCGTTTTTTACTAGTGTAATAGGAAAACTTATTTATTCCATAATTATTATATTATGCGCGTTTCAGTATCGGTCGATCTATCAAATGATAAAGTTGCTTCTTCTGTTTTACTTTACGACATTTGCCATAGGGGGTGGATTAATAGGGATTCACTTTTTGCTTCAAAATCCGGTTGGTTTATCTGCCAATGGTATTCTGACTTTCAATAGTGGCTACGGAGACCCGATTAGCTGGTTATTTATCGTTATAGGATTCCCTTTAGTATGGATGTTTACTAAGGCGCGTATGGACAAGCATGCAGTCGAAAAAATCCGATATGATCAACTCTGTCCGGTAACTATCCTAATTGGAAATAAAAGTAATTCTACTACAGGGTATATAGATAGTGGCAATCAGCTTGTAGACCCATTATCAAAGAAACCTGTCATTATATGTGATGAGTATTTCTTAAAAAAATGGTTCAGTTCAGATGAATGGGAAATGTTGAAGGTAGCTCATGATGAGTTAGATTTTGAGAAGCTGCCGAAAGATTGGGAAAAACGGATTAATATTATTCCATTTCAAGGTGTTGAAGGTAACCGAACCTTTATGATGGCTATAAAGCCGGACAATGTCGTGATTTTTTATAATGACCAGAAGATTGTTACCCGTAAAATTTTGATAGGAATTCAATTTGCTGATCTGACAAAAGACCAATCGTATCATTGTTTATTACATCCTCAGATTGTAAAAATGGCAACTGTTAATTCTGCGTAAAACTATTCTGTGAAAGTGGCTATTCCGCCAATTATTGTGAAATAAATGCTAAAAAGGAGCGTCTTAATTTGAAATTATGGAAACTGCGAATGCGTTTATGGTGGTATAAATTTTTATTTAAGCTTGGATATAAAACTGACGAAATCTATTATATTGGCGGAAGTGAAGCATTACCGCCACCACTATCAAAAGATGAAGAACGAGAATTACTTGAATTACTTCCAAAGGGTGATAAATCTGCCAGGGCAGTGCTGATCGAACGAAATCTGCGTTTAGTTGTCTATATTGCACGTAAATTTGAAAATACTGGGATAAATATTGAAGACTTGATAAGTATAGGAACAATTGGTTTAATAAAAGCGGTAAATACATTTAATCCAGAGAAGAAAATTAAGTTAGCAACATATGCATCCAGATGTATTGAAAATGAGATACTAATGTACCTAAGGAGAAATAACAAATTAAAATCTGAAATTTCGTTTGATGAACCACTTAACATAGACTGGGATGGTAATGAATTACGGTTATCAGATATTTTAGGTACAGATGAAGATATAATTACAAGGGACATAGAAACAAATGTGGATAAATCTTTATTAAAAAATGCTTTATCACAATTGAATGCGCGTGAGAAACAAATTATGGAGCTTCGCTTTGGTTTAGTGGGCCAAGAAGAAAAAACTCAAAAAGATGTCGCGGATATGTTAGGCATTTCTCAGTCTTATATATCCCGTTTGGAGAAAAAAATAATTAGGCGTTTACAAAAAGAATTTAATAAAATGGTCTGACATACTGCGACAGGAAATCAGGTGTTTTTAGACCGTTTTCGAACTTGAGAACTTTGCATAAAAAATCCTCTACGGGGAGATACTGTCCATGAACAGCATCTCCAATCCGGGAGGGTAGAACAGAATGACTAGACATAAAGTTGAGATTTGTGGTGTTGATACATCTAAGTTACCTGTACTAAAGAATGATGAAATGCGCAAGTTGTTTGCAAGAATGCAGGAAGGCGACATATCAGCGAGAGAGGAACTGGTTAATGGGAATTTACGGCTCGTATTAAGTGTGATTCAGCGATTTAATAATCGCGGTGAGTATGTTGATGATTTGTTTCAAGTAGGTTGTATTGGATTAATGAAATCAATTGATAATTTTGATTTAGGACATAATGTTAGATTTTCCACGTATGCTGTTCCGATGATTATTGGCGAAATCAGACGGTATTTGCGTGATAATAACCCGATTAGAGTTTCAAGGTCCTTACGCGATATCGCCTATAAAGCATTACAAGTGAGAGAGAAGTTAATTAGTAAATCCTCAAAAGAACCCACGCCAATGGAAATCGCCGAAGAAATGGGTATTCCTCATTCAGATATTGTCTTTGCAATGGATGCCATACAGGACCCAGTTTCATTATTTGAACCAATTTACAATGATGGCGGCGATCCTATTTATGTAATGGATCAGATTAGCGATGATTCGGATAAAGACTCAACATGGGTTGATAAGTTATCATTAAAAGAAGGAATGTATCGATTGAATGAACGAGAAAAGATGATCTTAAATAAACGGTTTTTCCAAGGCAAAACACAAATGGAAGTAGCAGATGAAATCGGAATATCACAGGCGCAAGTATCACGCCTGGAGAAAGCAGCCATTTCCCAAATGAACAAACAAATGTTTGAATAATACAAGTGGAGTGGGTCGGCCAACGACGTCATGGATAAGCAAAAAGTCCGTATAGCACTGGTCTTTGTGTTAAGTGACTATTGCTTAGGTCGCAAGTCATTAGCTAACGAAAGCGAAACATATTTAAAGGCTAAATACGTCTTCGTCAAGGCCAATGTCAGTACCCAGCACGGACTGTGCTCTGCTACAAGCTACTTCTATATATACACTCGATGGCTGGGACAAAAGTGTTTTAGTCAAAGTAAAATCCGAACTATGATTCGAAATTCTTGAGAAAGAATTCGAAGTAGTTCGGATTTATTTTGCAGTAAGAAAGTATAACTACTTTCTTACTGCATAAGTGCAACTATGGCATTGACCAAAGGGCTTGGTGAATGTCTAGTTTTCTAATGTTGCTGATTAGATATAAAATGCGAATTAACTTTATGTAAATTCCTTCTATTCCTTATAAGATGGGTGCTAATCCAACGCTGCGGAAAAATACTCGCTTTCCATGGGGAACGCTTCAGCCTCTTCACGAGCAAAAAGCGCTCGTTGCGGGGTCTTCAGACTGTTCCGTTTCCATAGGAGTCTCGCATTTTTCCGCAGCTTAGAATAACTCTACGAAACGTTAATCTTATGGAATATAACTGCTTATTAATCAGGAAATCTCTATCAGTGGAGGCTTCTTGATTAGAAGTTGAAGTGTTCCCTATGGCTAAGTAAATCAAGGTAAACAGTCCCAGCGTAGGAAATACACGGAGACTCCTGTGGGAGCTGAGGCCTAGATGAGACTACGCAGCGACGGAGGAGCAAGGAGGCTCATCAGCCGCCCACGGAAAGCGTAGTGTATTTCCGGAGCGGTGTAATAGCACACAGCTATTTACCCATGTTACTTCGCATTTTATATCAAATACGTAACATATCCAACCATTGAAAATGAACGTTCTAAACATCCTATCCTGTTATTATTCGTCTTAAATGTAGAACGTTTTAGTGATGTCAGCTTCTTCTTTTGTGAGAAAAAATGTTTTTTTCATGCCACTTTTTCTTAATGAGATTCGATTATATTAATAGTAGAGGAGTAAATTTAATTTTACTCTAATATTCAAGTTTTTTTTGTTGTTTCTTTGCATATATATCATTATTAAGGCAGGTGAGTCATGATGATAAAATTAACTGATCTTCAAATTAAAGAGGTTATCGTCATTAATGATGGCAGAAGGCTTGGGCACATATCAGATTTAGAAATAAACGGAGAAAGTGGTAGAATAACAGCACTAATAATTATTGTGAAAGATAAGAAAGCAGGGTTATTTGGGAAGCCTGGAGAACTGGTAATACCATGGTACAATATTGAAACGATTGGCTCAGACGTTATCCTAATAAGGGATGTGAATACACCATCCCTCTATCCGGAACAAAAACTTATCGAATAATGGAGAAATTATGATAAGATGGTGCTAACATACTATACCAAGGAGGTACTAATATGGCTGATACCTTCCAGCATAATGAAGAAGCCTATTTGCAGATTGATAAATGGCAGACATTAAATAAAAATTTAAAAGTTGGTTTTACAACACGTAATGGCGGACAGAGCCAAACACCGTTTAATACGTTAAACCTTGGTTTGCATGTGCCTGATAATCAGGATGATGTTCTAGCTAATAGACAGATTTTAGCTAATGATATAAATATCCCTTTAGAGTCATGGGTTTCCGGGGAGCAAACACATCACACAAATGTACACATTATTAAGGAAGAGGATAAAGGGAAGGGTGCAGTATCTTACCAGTCTTCATTAAATGACATTGATGGCCTCATAACAAACCGTGCTGGTATATTGTGCACCGCGTTTTATGCTGATTGTGTTCCATTGTATTTTTTCGAACCGGAAACGGGTTATATAGGTATAGCACATGCTGGGTGGAAAGGAACAGTCCATGGTATTAGTGAGAAAATGGTTGATACATTTAAGTCACTTGGAGTAAATACTGACAGCCTCCTGGTTGCAATCGGCCCATGTATATCTCGGGATGTATATGAGGTGGATGAAAAGGTTATTGGACAAATTCCGGAAAAGTACAGAAGAAAAACGGTCATTCCAAAAGAGAATAACCGCTATTTATTGGATTTAAAGCAATTAAATGTCGAAATCCTTTTACAACAGGGGGTTATTCGTCATAATATAGAGGTTACAGAATATTGCACATTCAGCGATCATGAATTATTTTTCTCACATCGACGTGATCATGGTAAAACAGGCAGAATGCTAGGGTATATTGGCTATACAACATGATTATACTTGGGAGGAGCAATGGTAATAATGGAAGTAGTAACGAATCTGAGTGAAATAAACAGTAATATAAGACAAGCATGCGAGAAAAGTAATCGAGATCCTAGCAAAATAACCATTATTGGCGTAACGAAATATGTTACAATAGAGCGAACAGAGGAAACGATTAGTGCTGGAATTAAAAATCTTGGCGAAAATCGACTTGAAGGTTTCCTGGAAAAATATCATTACATACAAGATCAGGCCTCATGGCACTTTATTGGTACATTACAATCAAGAAAAGTAAAAGATATAATTGATAAAGTGGCTGTGATTCATTCACTGGATCGCAAGTCGCTTGCGAAAGAAATTAATAAACGTGCAACAACCCCAATGGATTGTTTTGTTCAGGTAAACGTTAGTGGTGAGGAATCAAAACATGGTCTTAGTCCTGAGAATGTTCTTCCTTTCATTTCATCGTTGGAAGCCTTTGAAAACGTTAGAATAATAGGCCTAATGACGATGGCACCGCATGTAGAAAATCAAGAATATTTACGGGGCATATTTAGAAAACTTGCTTCATTGAGAGACGAAGTAAGGAATGAGCAACTTGTTCACGCTCCTTGTAACTATTTATCGATGGGGATGAGCAATGATTATCAACTTGCCATTGAAGAAGGAGCAACACATATCCGAATTGGTTCAAACTTAGTTGGATCATTAAAATAACGGGGTGAGAAGATGAGTATGATGAATAAAATCAAGACTTTTTTTACGATGGATGATGAGTACGAGTACTACGAGGAACAAGAAGAGGATATACCAGACACAACCAGTAATCAAAAACGAAAGAATCAGAATGTAGTTAACCTGGCTAGCATGCAGCAACCTTCATCTAAAGTGGTGTTGTCTGAGCCGCGAAACTATAATGAGGCACAGGAAATAGCGGACAATGTTGTCAACAGACGGGCGGTAGTTATTAATTTGCAGCGTGTGGATCATGAGCAGGCAAAACGCATCGTTGACTTTTTAAGTGGAACGGTGTATGCCGTTAGTGGCGACATTCAGAAATTGGGTGCACAAACATTCTTATGTACCCCTGAGAATGTTGATGTATCAGGAACAATCACAGAATCATTTGTAGCGGATGACGAATTTGAAAAAGGATGGTAGGCGTTAATGCAATCACTTTATACGATATTATATTATGCACTTGAAATTTATAGTTTTGCTTTAATTATTTATATTTTTATGTCATGGTTTCCGGGAGCAAGGGAGTCTGCATTCGGCAGTTTCCTGACAAAGATTTGTGAACCGTATCTGGAACCATTTCGGAAGATCATTCCACCACTTGGAATGATTGATCTATCACCAATTGTTGGGATTTTCGTGTTGTTCTTTGCACGTGCCTATGGGTTACCTGTACTATTCAATATGCTAACGGGCTTGTTTTAAGGTAGGTAAACGTGGATATTTATCAGCATTTCAGAAAAGAAGAACACCCATTTATTGATAATGTATTGTCCTGGATAGATCAAGTTGAGAGAACATTTCAGCACAAGGTAACCGATTTTCTTGATCCGCGCGAACAACAAATTGTTAATATGCTAATAGGGACAAGCCATGAAGAACTGAAGCTTTATCAGAATGGTGGGAGTGAATTCGCAGAGAGAAAGCGTGCAATTATTGCTCCCCTATATGAAGAAGTAACCGATGAGTCATTTCAGCTCACACTAATGCAAGCTTCTTATCATGAAAAATTTGTAACCATAACCCACGGAGATGTCATGGGGGCATTTTTATCTTTAGGCATTAAGCGCAAAAAACTCGGAGATATACTCGTTGAGAATGGAACAATTCAAATTGTAGTCGCGGATGAGATAGCTGCATATGTATTTGCAAATCTTACAGCAATCAAAAAAGCAACTATCCAACTTGCAGAAAAACCTTTAACATCAATTATAAAAAAGAAAGCAGATTGGATTGAATCAGATCAGACCGTTTCATCATTACGATTAGATGCAGTTTTAAAAACAATTTACAATATTTCCAGAAAAGATGCATCTGAATATATTGCAAAACGGTATGTGAAAGTTAATTTCAGAGTTGTTGATGATGGAAAGTTTATCCTTGCTGAAGGTGACCTGCTTTCTTTGCGAGGTAAAGGAAGAAGTAAGCTAATTAGCATTAATGGGATTACTAAAAAAGATAGACACAGAATTACTGCTGCTATTTTAAAATAATTTGGGATTATTTAAAGGATAATTATAGTTTATGTCGAATTAAGACGTAATATAGGAATTTATTTATTTTTAAAACAATTTGGTTAAAAATTTTGAGGAGGTGGCCTTTGTGTCATTAACACCGTTAGATATTCACAATAAAGAGTTTACAAGAAGTTTTCGTGGATATGATGAAGATGAGGTCAATGAATTTCTGGATCAGGTAATAAAAGACTATGAAATGGCAATCCGTGAAAAAAAAGAGTTAACAGAGAAAGTGGAACAGTTAAATGAAAAGCTGGGTCATTTTACAAACATTGAGACAACTTTAAATAAATCCATTCTGATTGCTCAGGAAACAGCAGAAGAAGTTAAAGGGAATGCAACTAAAGAATCAAAATTAATCATTAAAGAAGCTGAGAAAAATGCGGACCGTATTATTAATGAAGCATTAAATAAATCCCGTCGTATTTCAATGGATGTTGAGGAGTTGAAGAAACAAGCAAAAGTGTTCCGGACCCGTTTAAAAATGCTTGTTGAAGCTCAATTAGAGATGATTGGTACAGATGACTGGGAAGAATTATTTGATGCAGAATTTAGCGGGGAGCTTGAAGCGGCTGCTGATAAAGAATCATAAGCCTTGACGTTTTATGGAATTTTACATATAATTCATTATACACAATTGTTATATGCAAATGAAAACTACGATGATAGAGAAAGTATGAATGTAAAATGCTGTTAAGCGAGTCGGGAGATGGTGTAAGCCTGATACAGCAATACTTCAGAAGATCACTCTTGAGTATCCATTTTGAATGAATACTGTAGAAATGGGCGTCTGTTCACGTTACGAATATCGAGTGAATTTAAAATACGAATTATTTTAAATTTATAAGGGTGGTACCGCGAGTCTTCTCGTCCCTTTTGGGGATGTTGAAGGCTTTTTTTAATTTAATTTAAATTTACTAGAATGTATAGGAGGATGAACAAGTGGAGTATAAAGATACATTGCTAATGCCAAAAACAGAATTCCCAATGCGCGGCAATTTGCCGAATAAAGAACCACAGCGCCAACAGACGTGGGATGAAAAACAACTTTATGAAAAAGTACAAAAAAGAACGGAAGGACGCCCATCATTTATTTTACATGATGGTCCTCCATACGCAAATGGTGATCTGCATATTGGTCACGCACTAAATAAAATATTAAAAGATTTTATTACTCGCTATAAATCAATGACAGGATATTACGCTCCATACGTACCTGGCTGGGATACACATGGACTTCCTATTGAAACTGCATTGACAAAAAACAAGAAAATTAAGCGTAAGGAAATGAGTATTGCTGATTTTAGACAAAAATGTGCGGAATACGCGATGGGGCAGCTCGATAGTCAACGTACACAGTTTAAACAATTAGGTGTACGAGGTGATTGGGATAACCCATATATTACGCTTACTAAGGATTATGAGGCAGCACAAATCAGGGTTTTCGGTGATATGGCTAAAAAAGGGTATATTTATAAAGGACTTAAACCTGTATATTGGTCTCCATCATCGGAATCAGCTTTAGCTGAAGCAGAAATAGAATATCATGATAAACGTTCGCCATCCATTTATGTCTCATTTGATGTAACAGATGGAAAAGGTGTACTTGATGCTGGAGATAAATTTATCATTTGGACTACTACACCCTGGACTATTCCGGCAAATCTTGGAATTAGCTTACATCCAGATCTTGAGTATTCCGTTGTTGCTGTTAATAATGAAAAATATATTATAGCTTCCGATTTAGTAGAAACGGTAACTGAAGAATTAGAATGGGAAAATCCACAGGTAGTTAATACATTTAAAGGGCAGAAAGCGGATAAAGTTGTAACGAAACATCCATTTTATGAACGTGATTCACTTGTCATGCTTGGTGAACATGTTACAACAGATGCAGGTACCGGTTGTGTCCACACAGCTCCAGGGCACGGTGAAGATGACTTTTATGTATCGAGGTCTTATGGACTGGATGCTTTGTCTCCAGTTGATGATAAAGGTGTGTTCACCAATGAGGCTCCAGGATTTGAAGGATTGTTTTATGATCAGGCGAACAAGCCGATTACGGAAAAACTTGAAGAGGCTGGTGCATTATTGAAACTGACATTTATTACGCACTCGTACCCACATGATTGGCGTACGAAAAAGCCAACAATCTTCCGTGCTACCTCACAATGGTTTGCATCTATAAAAGATTTCCGGCAAAATATCCTGGAAGAAATCAATCGAATTAATTGGTACCCGTCATGGGGTGAAACACGTCTTCATAATATGGTTCGTGACCGTGAAGATTGGTGTATTTCACGTCAACGTACATGGGGTGTTCCAATTCCAGTATTTTATGGGGAGGATAACACGCCAATTATAACTGATGAAACGATTGAACATGTTTCACATGTTTTTGCTGAACATGGCTCTAACGTTTGGTTTGAGTGGGAAGCAAAAGACCTATTGCCTGAGGGATACACTTCAGAACATAGCCCAAATGGTAAGTTCACCAAGGAAACAGATATTATGGATGTATGGTTTGACTCAGGCTCATCCCATGAGGCAGTTCTTGTGGGACGTGAAGATCACCGTCGTCCGGCAGATGTTTATCTGGAAGGCAGTGACCAATATCGTGGCTGGTTCAACTCGTCACTATCAACTTCTGTTGCGGTAACAGGTAAAGCGCCATACGAAAATATTATCAGTCATGGATTTGTACTTGATGGAAATGGACGTAAGATGAGTAAATCATTGGGTAATGTTATGGTTCCATCTAAGGTTCAAAAACAATTAGGTGCTGATATCTTGCGTTTATGGGTGTCATCAGTTGATTATCAAGCAGATGTTCGAATTTCACAGGAAATCTTAAAACAAATTTCTGAAGCCTATCGTAAAATCAGAAATACGATTCGCTTTATGCTAGCGAATCTGTCAGACTTTGATCCAGCAAAAGATGCTGTTTCCGAAAGTGAAATGGAAGAAGTGGACCGCTATATGATTCATCGCTTGCAGAATTTAGTGTCAACTGTTCGTGAAAGCTATGAAAAATTTGAGTATTCACCGATTTTTTCACAAATTCATAATTTCTGTGCTGTTGATCTAAGCTCGTTCTATTTGGATTTCGCAAAAGATGTTCTTTATATCGAGGCACAAGATAACAAGCGTCGGAGAAGTATTCAAACAGGATACTATGAAATCTTAACAACACTTGTTAAATTACTGACACCAATTATTCCACATACAACAGATGAAGTATGGGAATACATTCCTGGAGTAGAAGAAGAAAGTGTTCAACTTACTGATATTCCAGAACCAAGAAAGATCACCAACTTTGAAAACTCCCAAGATAAATGGGATCACTTTATGAAAGTTCGTGATGATGTCCTTAAAGCACTAGAAGAAGCCCGAAACGAAAAAACCATTGGTAAATCGTTGGAGGCTAAAATTACCTTAGTTCCAAAAGATGCAGAAACAAAAGAAGTATTAGAGGGAATTTCTAATATTCATCAATTGTTTATCGTTTCCGAAGCTGTTGTTGCAGAAAGTTCAACAGATGCTTCTGAATACCGTTACGTTGATATTGCAGTTGAAAAGCATCCTGGAGAGAAATGCGAACGCTGCTGGACTGCTTCAGATACTGTTGGTGAAGATAAAGATCACCCAGAATTATGTACACGATGTGCAGATATTGTGAAAGAACACTATAGTGCATAATTTGATTTTAAGAGCGCCTGTTCCTTTTGATTTTTTTCAAGGAAGAGGCGCTTTTGCTTTATCTATGGTAAAATGCAAAAGGAATAGTTTGTTTGCAGTTTACTGCATAACATTTAAAGAATTTGTCATTAAGGCTTGGTGATAGGCCAAGCTTTCTAAAGAAATTGGGGGAAATGAAATGTTTTTTTATTACATAATTGCACTTATTATTATAGCCGTCGATCAACTATCAAAGTGGGCAATTATAAAAATGATGGAAGTTGGGGAACAAATAACTGTAATTGAGAATTTTTTCTTCCTTACATCACATCGAAATAGTGGTGCGGCATGGGGAATATTGCAAGGACAAATGACTTTCTTCTATATCGTCACTGTTATTGTAATAATTGGCGTCGTCTATTACATGCAAAAGTATGCTAAGGATAGTAAGCTTTTAGCAATATCCTTAAGTTTTATTTTAGGTGGTGCAATTGGAAACTTTATCGACCGCCTTTTTCGAAAAGAAGTTGTCGACTTTTTTGACTTCAACTTAATTGGATATGACTATCCGATATTTAATATAGCAGATTCGGCACTAGTAGTCGGTGTGATTCTTGTGCTTATTGCAACATTCATCGATGAAAAGAAGAAAGGAAAAACCCAAAAATGACTTTAAACCAACACACAGTATTAGAAACTGAAAACAAAATAAGAATTGATAAGCTTTTATCGAATTTGGTTAGCGAGTCCCGTTCACAGGTCCAATCATGGATCACAAACGAACATGTTTTAGTAAACGGTGAGACTATTAAACCTAACTATAAATGCCAAACCGCTGATGAAATTTCCTGGCAGATTCCTGAACCGGAACCATTAAATATCGAACCTGAAAATATTCCATTACAGGTTGTTTATGAGGATAGTGACTTGCTTGTTGTAAACAAACCCAAAGGGATGGTAGTGCATCCATCCGCTGGCCACCAAAACGGCACATTGGTAAATGCATTACTTTATCACTGTAACGATTTATCTGGGATTAATGGTGTAGAACGACCTGGTATTGTCCATCGGATTGATAAGGACACTAGTGGACTGCTTGTAGTTGCTAAGACTGATCTCGCACATACCAACCTGTCAGACCAGATGGCTACCAAAAATATTGAAAGAAAGTATGAAGCAGTTGTCCATGGTGTTATTGAACATGAAACCGGGTTAATTGACGCCCCGATTGGCAGAGATAAAAATGATCGTCAGAAAATGGGAATTGTCGACGATGGTAAACCTGCAGTTACACATTTTCGGGTTATACGACGGTATGAGAATTTCACCTATGTAGAATGCCAGCTGGAAACAGGCCGTACCCATCAAATACGTGCACACATGAAATATATTGATTTTCCAATTGTTGGTGATCCTAAATATGGTCGGCGAAAAACATTGGAGACAAATGGACAGGTACTGCATGCGAAATCACTTGGTTTTAACCATCCGAGAACAAACGAATGGCTATTTTTTGAGAAGGAATCTCCAGCATATTTCAAGGAATTATTGTTACAAATAGAGAAAATGTATTGACAGAATGAAGCTGGTTTGTGATAATTAAACAAATGAATAAAAGATCCTTTAACAGAGTCCAGTGAGGCGAAGAAGGAAGCGGAACGTATTAAGTATGTAGAGATACGTATATCTAAATCCCTTTTTTCCTTATGGAGAAAAGGGATTTTTTACGTGAGGAGGGCTGACAGTGAATAAAAAGACGGTAGTATTGGATCAGGCAGCAATGAACAGAGCGTTAACAAGAATTGCCCATGAAATTGTTGAGAAAAATAAAGGTGGGGAAAATCTACTTTTAGTTGGTATTAAAACCAGAGGCATTCCACTTACGAAACGGTTGCAGGATAAGATAAAGCAGATTGAAAATATCACTGTCCCTATTGGTGAACTAGATATAACCTTATATCGTGACGATTTAGAAAAGTCAACAGAAAATGATAACCCCGAGTTAAAAGAAACAAAAATAGATGCAGCACTTGATGGGAAAAAAGTTATATTGATTGATGATGTGTTATTTACAGGAAGAACAGTCAGAGCAGCTATGGATGCTGTAATGGATATCGGCAGACCCACGCAAATACAACTAGGTGTATTAATTGACCGTGGACACAGAGAATTGCCGATACGGGCTGATTTTGTTGGTAAGAACATACCAACATCAGATAAAGAAATTATCGTCGTAAACTTACATGAAGAAGACAATCATGACGAAGTAAGTATCTATGAAAAGTAATAAGTGAAAACCTTTAACTAAATCCAGTGAGATTTAAAAGGTTGCCCTGAGAAACACGTGTATTTAATCATTACTACACGTATACCTCTTTGCGACCTTGCGCAAAGAGGTTTTTTATTGGCAGATAATAAAGTATAACTACTTTCTTATTGCATAAGTGCAACTAAGGCAATTCACCTAAAGGCATGGTGAATACCAAGTTTTCTAAGAAGAATTCAACCAAAAAACCAACAAATGGAGGAATGGAAAATGAAACAACAAGAAGCAGCTTTGAATGTTAACGAAGTACCTAAACCACAAAAATGGCTTATCTTAAGTCTGCAGCATTTATTTGCAATGTTCGGAGCAACTATACTCGTTCCATTTCTTACAGGGTTATCACCGGCAGTAGCATTAGTTTCAAGTGGGCTTGGAACGCTGGCATATCTGCTGATTACAAAAGGGAAAATTCCAGCATATCTTGGATCAAGCTTTGCATTTATTGCGCCTATTATTGGAGCTACTGCTTCTGGCGGAGTCGAAGGTGCAATGGTTGGCAGCTTTCTTGCCGGAATAGTATACGGTTTGGTGGCGTTGTTCATCCGGGTGCTGGGACTGAACTGGCTGATGCGAATTCTGCCACCAATTGTCGTTGGACCAGTCATCATTGTGATTGGACTAGGACTTGCTTCAACTGCAATTGATATGGCAATGTACGTTCCAGGTATAGATGAGCAAGTATATAGCAGTACACACTTTCTGGTAGCACTGATAACACTTACTGTGACAATTATTGCTTCCATCTTTCTTAGAGGATTTTTCGGACTTATTCCAATTCTGATTGGGATTGTGTGCGGATATATTTTTTCTATCTTCCAAGGAATTGTTGATACTTCAGAAATAAAAGCAGAATGGGCAGAAATAACTTCAGCCGGCTCCATTGGTGAATTTTTTACTGCAATTTTTCAAAAACCGGATTTTATTGTTCCGTTTGTTAATTATTCACCATTTGAAGTACTAAGTGGCGAAATTATACTGATAATGGTTCCTGTTGCACTTGTAACGATTGCGGAGCATATTGGTGACCAGATGGTGTTATCAAAAGTTGTCGGCAATAATTTTATTAAGAAACCTGGTCTTCACCGTTCCATCCTCGGTGATGGTGTGGCAACGGTAATTGCTTCATTTCTTGGTGGCCCTCCGAATACAACATACGGTGAAAATATTGGGGTATTGTCAATTACTCGGGTGTTCAGTGTTTTTGTCATAGGTGGGGCGGCAGTCCTTGCATTGTTGTTTGGGTTTACTGGGATTATCACAGCAACAATAAGTTCTATTCCTTCAGCTGTAATGGGTGGCGTATCGATTCTATTGTTTGGAATTATTGCATCAAATGGATTGCGTATGCTTATTGACAACCAAATTGATTTAAGTGATAAGCGTAATTTGATTATTTCATCAGTGATTCTTGTCATTGGAATCGGCGGTGCTTTTATACAGGTTACAGAAAATCTTCAGATTGCTGGTATGGCATTGTCAGCACTAATTGGTGTTGTGTTAAATCTTCTTTTACCAAATAAGGAAAGCGGCTATGGTAATGGGGTAATGTTTGATGATACTGAAGTCTCCGATAATAAAGAAAACGTGGCGTAGAATAGGAGGAACTATGAGACACTTTTTATCGACTAGAAATTTGTCCAGCAAGAATATTTTTCGCATTTTGAATAAGGCTGAAGAACTGCGACTGCAACAAGAGAAGATACCGGAACAGATTTTCGCGGCTAATCTTTTTTTTGAACCAAGTACCAGAACGAAAATGAGCTTTTGTGTTGCCCAGAAAAAGTTAGGTATAGAAACGTTGGATTTCCAGATGGAGACTTCGAGTGTTACAAAAGGAGAATCGTTTTACGATACAGCTAAGACCTGTGAGGCAATCGGAGCCAATCTGTTGGTTGTTCGTCATCAGATGGATAATTGGTTTGATGAACTCATTCCTAATCTATCACTACCGGTGATAAATGCTGGAGCTGGCAGAGGTGAGCACCCAACACAGTCTATGCTAGATCTATTAACAATCCATCAGGAGTTTGGTTCGTTCACTAATTTAAATGTAGTGATAGTTGGTGACATTAAACACAGCAGAGTTGCCAGGTCTAATGCACATGCTTTAACGACACTTGGAGCGAATGTGTATTTTACTGCTGCTCCTGGATTTGAAGATGAGACTTTAGGATTTCCGTATATATCTATTGATGAGGCTGTTGAAATGTGTGATATCATGATGTTACTCCGAATACAACATGAGCGGCATACAGCACAGCGATATGATCCCACTTCTTATTTCGTACAATTTGGCCTCACCAAAGAAAGGGAAAGAAAAATGAAGGACCATGCCATTATTCTTCACCCAGCACCTGTGAATCGTGGGGTTGAGATTGATACTGAACTAGTAGAATGTCGGCGGTCACGTATTTTTAAGCAAATGGAAAATGGAGTTTATACACGAATGGCTATAATGATCATCTTATTAAAGGAATGGGGCTATTATAATGAAGCTGAAGCTAACAAATGCCAAAAGATTAGTTGGTAATAATGAAGTAGTAGAAAAATGCGAAATTCTTATCGAATCAGGAAAAATTAAGCAAATAGCACCCAAAATATTGCAAGAGGCTGATGAAACCATAGATTGCAAGAATAACTTTGTTTTTCCGGGTTTCATCGATGTACATATCCATCTTCGTGAACCGGGTGGTGAGCATAAGGAAACGATTGAAACTGGTACAAAAGCAGCGGCGCGCGGTGGCTTTACAACAGTATGCGCAATGCCGAATACATCGCCTGTCCCTGATGATGTCGAAACAGTGAAAGCGTTATTGGAAAAAATTAAAACCGACGCCCATGTTCGTGTACTTCCATATGGAGCAATTACATGTAATCTAAAAGGTGAGGAGTTAACAAACATTACGGATCTCTCGAAATTAGGTGTATTTGCTTTTACCGATGATGGAGTAGGTGTTCAAACCGCTGATTTTATGCTTAAGGCAATGACTGAGGCAGCAGCATCCGGGACACCAATAGTTGCCCATTGTGAAGATAATTCAATCGTATACGGTGGTGTAGTACATCAAGGTGGTGTGAGTGAACGGTTAGACCTCCCAGGAATTCCCTCGATAAGCGAATCAGTTCAAATTGCCCGTGATGTTCTTTTAGCAGAAGAGGCAGGATGTCATTATCATGTTTGCCACGTTAGCACAAAAGAATCAGTACGCGTTATACGCGATGCAAAGAAGGCTGGCATTCATGTTACTGCAGAAGTTACGCCTCATCATTTATTATTAAATGAAAAAGCAGTTAAAACAGACGATGCTAATTATAAAATGAATCCTCCGCTCCGGGGTGAGGAAGACCAAAACGCTCTATTGGACGGTTTGCTGGACGGGACAATTGATTTAATTGCAACAGATCATGCACCACATGCAGTTAAAGAAAAAGAACAAGGATTCCGTAATTCTCCTTTTGGGATAGTTGGTCTGGAAACTGCATTTTCACTCTTATATACGAATCTGGTTTTAACTGGTAAAATCACTTTAAAACAATTAGTAGATTGGTTAACCATAAAGCCTGCTGGAGTTTTTAATTTACCATTTGGGGAATTAAAAGAGAATACTACAGCGGACCTTGCCATTTTCAATTTAACGAAGGAAGCTAACATAGACAAATACTCCTTTTTTTCAAAAGGAAAAAACACACCATTTCATAATTGGAAGGTACATGGAATTCCATTTGCAACAATTGCTGAAGGAAAAATCGTATACAAGGAGGATTCACATGACTAATCGTCGGCTTATTCTGGAAGATGGAAATGTATTTAACGGTGAAGGATTTGGCAGTGATGCTAGCATAACAGGAGAAGTTGTATTTAATACAGGTATGACAGGTTACCAGGAAGTCATTTCTGATCCATCATATTGTGGCCAAATCGTTACAATGACATATCCCTTAGTTGGTAATTATGGTATAAATCGCGATGATTTTGAAACTGTTACACCTTTTATCCATGGATTTATTGTTAAAGAATTATGTGAATATCCATCAAATTTCCGCAGTGACGAAACATTACATGATTATTTAAAGGCGAACAATATCCTTGGTATCTCCGGTATTGATACAAGAAAATTAACGAAGATTATTCGCAGACATGGAACAATGAAAGCAATCATCACGGATAGCGACGGTCCTGTTAAAGAACTGGTCGCAAAAGTAAAAAATCTGCCATACCAGACAGATCAGGTAAAACTAACATCCACTATCAAGCCATATGTAGTACCAGGACGAGGCACACGAATTATATTAGTAGATTTTGGTATGAAGCATGGTATTTTACGTGAGTTAACAAAACGAGATTGCCATATTACGGTTGTTCCATATAATTATGGAGCAGAAAATATTTTACGATTAAAACCTGAAGGGATCATGCTGACGAATGGCCCGGGTGATCCAAAAGATGTTCCGGAATCGATTGAAATGATAAAAACAGTAGTGGAACAGGTACCATTATTCGGTATTTGTCTAGGTCATCAGCTTCTGGCATTAGCATGTGGTGCGGACACGGAGAAAATGAAGTTTGGGCACCGCGGAGCAAATCATCCGGTTAAGGACCTGGAAAAAAATAAAACATACATGACATCACAGAATCACAGTTATGCGGTTACACACGAATCACTAAAACAAACTGACTTAGAACTTACGCAAATTGCTCTTAATGATAATACAGTTGAAGGAATAAGGCACAATGTTTTTCCGGCGTTTTCGGTTCAGTATCATCCGGAAAGTTCACCTGGACCAGAGGATACAAACCAATTGTTTGATACATTTTTACAACTTATTAATAATGCGAAAGCTAAAAGTGAGGAGGAATCATATGCCTAAGAATTCGAATCTGAAAACGATACTTGTGATTGGTTCAGGACCAATTGTAATCGGACAGGCAGCTGAATTTGATTATTCAGGCACGCAAGCATGTCAGGCCTTAACGGAAGAAGGATATACCGTAGTTCTTGCTAATTCCAATCCAGCAACAATAATGACCGATCATACAGTAGCAGACAAAGTTTATATGGAGCCTTTAACGGTTGAATTTTTAATCAAGATTATCCGCAAAGAACAGCCTGATGCAATATTGCCAACACTTGGCGGGCAAACAGGCCTTAACTTGGCAGTAGAATTAGAAAACACAGGTATTTTGGGGGAGTATGGTGTTGAACTGCTCGGCACCTCACTAAATGCAATCGAAAAAGCAGAAGATCGTGAAAAATTTCGTTCTTTAATGCATGAGCTTAATGAGCCAGTACCTGATAGCCAGATTGTGAATACTGTCGATCAGGCTTGTGATTTTGCCAATACAATTGGCTTTCCAGTCATTGTACGACCTGCTTACACCTTAGGTGGGACCGGTGGGGGAATGTGCTATGACGAACGGGAACTTAAAGAAATTGCCCGCAATGGATTATCATTATCACCCGTTAATCAATGTTTAATCGAAAAAAACATTGCAGGATTTAAAGAAATTGAATATGAAGTAATGCGTGATAAGAACGATCAGGCCATTGTCGTCTGTAACATGGAAAATGTCGATCCAGTTGGTATCCACACAGGTGATTCTATCGTCGTTGCACCCTCTCAAACCCTAAGTGATCGTGAATATCAACTGTTGCGTAATGCATCATTAAAAATAATTCGCGCTTTGGAGATTGAGGGTGGGTGCAATGTACAGTTAGCACTTGATCCTAATAGCTTTAATTACTATATTATTGAAGTTAATCCTCGTGTAAGCAGGTCATCCGCTTTAGCATCAAAAGCTACAGGATATCCGATAGCAAAAATGGCCGCGAAAATCGCAGTAGGGTTAACGTTAGATGAAATTATTAATCCAATCACAGGCACAACCTATGCGTGTTTTGAACCGGCACTGGATTATGTTGTGACCAAGCTTCCAAGATTTCCATTCGACAAATTTGTAACAGGGGATCGTTATCTTGGTACCCAGATGAAGGCAACGGGAGAAATCATGTCAATCGGACGAAATTTTGAAGAATCTTTATTAAAAGGAATTCGTTCCCTTGATATAGGTACAGAGGAACTATGGCTTCCAAGTTTAGCAGATAAGACTGTTGAGGAATTAAAATCACGATTGCACAAAGCTGATGATGAACGATTGTTTGTTTTAGCAGAAGTTATTCGGAAAGGGATGACGGTTGAAGAAGTATTCCAATTAACAAAAATTGACCGATTTTTCTTAATAAAAATTAAACAGTTAATTGAATGGGAAAAAACCTTAAGTGCTAATCAACAATCACAGGATATTTTACAAGAAGCAAAATCACTAGGGTTCTCTGATACGCATATTGCAAGATTGTGGAATGCAACAATTGATGATGTGTATGAGTTCCGCATGGAAAACTCGATTATGCCTGTTTACAAAATGGTAGACACATGTGCAGCAGAATTTGAATCTGAAACTCCTTATTTCTATAGTACCTTTGAAGATGAAAATGAATCCGTTCAATCTGACCGCAAAAAAATACTAGTTCTTGGGTCAGGACCGATTCGAATAGGGCAGGGTATCGAGTTTGATTATGCTACGGTCCACTCTGTACTGGCTATTAAAGAAATGGGCTATGAAGCTATCATTATGAATAATAATCCTGAGACAGTCTCAACTGATTTCAGTATTTCCGATAAGCTTTATTTCGAACCTTTGACACTTGAAGATGTCATGCACGTCATAAATTTAGAACAACCTGAAGGAGTCATTGTCCAATTTGGCGGGCAGACAGCGATTAACTTGGCTGATGGACTGGAGCGCCGCGGGGTTAAAATATTAGGTACAGATTTGGAGGCAATTGACAAAGCGGAAGACCGTGATAAATTTGAACATTTGTTAAATGACCTCTCAATTAAAAGACCAGAGGGAAGATCGGTAACGAAATTAAATCAGGCAGTGGAAGTAGCAAAAGATATTGGCTATCCAGTTTTGGTTAGGCCATCCTATGTGATTGGTGGCAGCCGGATGGAAATTGTTTACAATGATGAAGAGCTTAATGCCTATTTGGCAAAATCGAATGGAGCTGATAGTGCACATCCAATATTAATTGATAACTATATAACTGGAATTGAAGTGGAAGTGGATGCAATCAGTGATGGTGAAACGGTTATTGTACCAGGTGTTATGGAGCATATTGAACGATCAGGTGTTCACTCTGGAGACTCGATTGCAGTCTATCCGCCACAACGAATCAGTGCAGCTGTTCGAGAGAATTGTTTAGACGCAACGATTAAAATTGCTCAATCCTTAAATGTAAAAGGGTTAATCAATATTCAGTTCATTGTTTGTGAGGAAGATGTTTACGTTCTCGAGGTAAACCCACGGGCAAGCAGAACAATTCCATTCCTTAGTAAAATAACAGGTGTAACTATGGCAAACATTGCTACTAGATGTATTTTAGGGGAGACGTTAGAAAGTATGGGGTATGAGTCAGGTATTCTGCCAGAGCAAGATGCTGTATCCGTTAAAGTTCCAGTATTCTCATTTGAAAAACTGCGCAGTGTTGATACTATTCTTGGGCCGGAAATGAAATCGACAGGTGAGGCAATCGGCCATGATAAAACTCTGGAAAAGGCTTTATATAAAGGCCTGGTAGCTGCTGGACTATCTGTACCTCAAGAAGGGGCAGTGCTGCTGACAATTGCAGATAAAGATAAAAAAGAAACAATTGAAATTGCCGATCGCTTTCACCAATTAGGGTTTCAACTGTATGCAACATCTGGAACAGCATCATTTATAAAAAGGTACGATATTCCAGTTACCGAAGTTGCAAAAATTGGCTCTAGTAAACCAAATGTATTATCTATCATTGAAAATGGCGATGTCCAATTTGTAATTAATACACTAACTTCAGGAATTAAGCCTAGATCCGATGGGTTCATGATTAGACGTCAAGCAGTTGAACATGGTATTGCTTGTTTAACTAACCTCGACACAGCAAATGCCATCTTAAATGTGATAGATTCGACTACCTTTAGTGCGAGACCTATAACAGGTAAGAAAGTAGTTTCCTCATGAAGAGAAAAGTAGTGCTGGTTGTTAAATCGGTACATGTTATTGCGATAGATACGATTGAAATGACACTTGTGAATGAATATGTGGCAAAAACCGCCATTCCAGGACAGTTTCTTCATTTGTCGGTAGAGGGTCATACATTGCGCCGGCCAATTTCAATCGCAAATACAGATTATAAAACTGAAGAAATTACAATTTTATTTAAAATAGTTGGAGATGGAACCAAACAACTGGCAGCATACAGACCAGGTATGTCGATAGATGCGTTGGGTCCCAGCGGGAATGGGTTTTCATATGATAGTAAGACGAATTCAGTATTGTTAGTTGGCGGAGGTATTGGAATTCCGCCACTATACAATCTGGGGAAGACACTTCGTAATGATGGAATCCATGTTACAGCTGTTCTTGGATTCCAATCAAAAGAGTATGTTTTTTACGAAGCGAATTTTAGAGAACTAGGAAAAACATATGTCGTGACCAATGATGGAACATATGGACATCAAGGATTTGTAACAGGTGTAATGGATCAGATTGAGAACTTTGATACGTACTATTCCTGTGGTCCTATTCCCATGCTAAAGGCTGTTAAAAAACAATTGCAACATTATAGTGGTTACATTTCCCTGGAAGAACGGATGGGCTGTGGTGTTGGAGCCTGTTTTGCATGTGTTATTCCTACAGATAGTCATGGTGGTTATAAAAAAATTTGCAAGGACGGACCTGTATTCTCAGCAGATGAGGTGATACTATGACAGACCTGAGCGTAAACTTACCGGGTTTAAATTTAAAAAACCCCATTATGCCTGCTTCCGGATGCTTTGGATTCGGCAGGGAATATAGTGAATTTTATGATTTGGAAAAGCTGGGTGCAGTCATTATGAAAGCTGCAACAGGAGAGGTACGTTACGGTAATAAAACACCCCGTGTTGCAGAAACATCATCAGGAATGTTGAATGCAATCGGACTGCAAAATCCTGGAGTAGAAAAAATTATTGAAACCGAAGTACCTTTTTTAGAAACGTATGCTGTTCCAATCATTGCGAATGTAGCCGGAAGTTCCCTGGAAGAATATGTAAAAGTAGCCACGGCATTTAATCATACTGAATCGGTTAACGCATTAGAACTTAACATTTCCTGCCCAAATGTAAAAGAAGGCGGAATTCAGTTTGGCACTGATCCAGATATGGCAGCTGAGGTAACGGAAAAAGTTAAGGAAGCTAGTAATCTGCCAGTCTATGTCAAGCTTTCCCCAAATGTTTCTGATATTACAGCAATGGCAAAGGCGGTTGAAAAGGCAGGAGCAGATGGGTTATCGATGATTAACACGGTAACAGGAATGCAAATCAATTTAGATAATAAGCAGCCATTATTGGCTAATAAAACTGGTGGTCTTTCTGGTCAGGCAATCAAACCAATTGCGATTCGGATGATCTATGAAGTAAAGCAGCATGTTAATATTCCAATTATCGGCATGGGCGGAATTTCTTCAGCTAAAGATGTTCTGGAATTCTTGCTTGCTGGAGCAAGTGCGGTAGCCGTAGGAACTGCTAACTTCCAAAACCCCTTTGCATGTCCGGAGATAATTGATGAATTACCGGATGTATTAAAACAATATGGATTCGATTCGGTTAAGGATGCCATCGGAAAGGGGCATGAAGTATATGAGGAATAACATGTATTTAGCATTGGACTTTTCCACCTGGACTGAAGCCAAAGTGTTTATTGATACTCATCGTTTTCAAGGAATTCCTGTAAAAATTGGCATGGAATTATTTTACCGGGAAGGACCTCGGTTAATTGAGAAACTAAAGCAGGATAATCATGACATCTTTCTTGATTTAAAGCTTCATGATATTCCCACCACGGTAATGAAGGCGATGACAAACCTAGCAGATCTTGAAGTTGATATGGTTAACGTACATGCGTTAGGTGGCAGCGAAATGATTAAACAGGCAAAAGAAGGCTTAAATTCTGGATCCTCTAATCACGAAACAAAATTAATTGCGGTAACAATTCTTACGTCAATGGATGATACTTCGTTATATAAAGAGCTAAATATTGGCGGGAGTATAGATGAGAATGTAGTCCGGCTTGCTGATACAGCAAACAAAAATGGAGCAGATGGTGTCGTTTGTTCGGTTCAGGAAGCAAAGGAAATTAAAAATGTATGTGGGTCATCATTTTTAACTGTTACACCTGGAATTCGTTTGCAAGGTTCTGATGGGAACGATCAAAAACGCATTGCAACACCGTCACTTGCCAGGAATAATGGATCTGATTTTCTCGTGATTGGTCGGACCGTAACAAATGCACTGGATCCAAAATTAGCATATGAGAAAGTGCAGGAGGAGTGGCTAAATGGTATTAAGTAACGAAATAGCCAGGAATCTCTTAGAAATAAAAGCTGTTCAAATAAGAACAGATCGTTATTTTACATGGACATCTGGAATTAAATCACCTATTTATTGTGATAATCGGCTGACAATGTCTTATCCAAAAATTCGAACAAAAATTGCTGAGGCATTTATTGAATTAATCGAACAAATGGATGAAAAACCGGATGTTATTGCTGGATGTGCAACAGCAGGAATTCCACATGCTGCATGGGTTGCTGATAAGCTTGGTCTGCCTATGATTTACGTTCGATCCAAACCAAAAGGACATGGAAAAGGAAACCAGATTGAGGGAAAGGTTGAGGATGGACAAAAGGCAGTAGTTATTGAAGACTTGATTTCTACTGGTGGGTCATCAATCGATTCAGCCGAAGCTCTTCAGTTAGAAGGTATTCATGTACTGGGAATTCTCGCTATTTTTACATATGGATTAACGAAAGCCAAAAAGCAATTTACAGAAGCTAAATTATCATTTCAGACGATTACGAATTATGATGAAGTATTAAAATTACTTGTAGCAGACAGCGTTATTGATGAAAATGAGAATAAAAAGCTGCAGGATTGGCGAAATGAACTTTAAAATTATTATTGATAGGCTGTCTAAAGGTTAAAATCCTTTTAGACAGCCTTTTCTAATCTGTTCTTTTAGCACTCATTGCCGTCCACTCAACAATGGCGAATGAATAAGTGATGTCATCCTCACTACCCACTTGAAAAATAACTTTTTATTTCATTATCTGATCCAAGGAACTGCTTCATCATTATCCAATGTACGATGAACCAATTCGCGGGATTTGTCTTCGATTGAGGTATATGCGGAAATTAAAAGCTTTTTTGATGAACATGAAATCCACCCACTTAACAGGAACGTTTGTTTATACCATGGAAGTAGGTGTTCTGGCTATCGCCAACCGACTTTCATCTCCCCCTTATCGCTGGGCTAAAGCCCTTCGCAATTGAAGATCTGTTGGAGAATGCTGAATCTTTAAAATGCATGTGTTGAACCTGTCACATAGGCTTCTTTATTTTTCGAATAAACACGTTTCAGATCATCTTTCTCATACATAGAATCACCTTCCTTTCATTTCCTGCTTCAATCATAGAATTGTT
>JBDNGJ010000054.1:0-13143 GCA_041689365.1 Virgibacillus sp. | reverse complement strand
CTTTGTTTTGATAGCCACAACACGAACACAGCTGCGAACTGGGAAAGGTTTTACTCACTTCCACCACAGTCTTGCCGTACCATTTAGCTTTATATGTCAACATGACCTTGAATTGATACCAGGACACATCAGCAATGGATGGAGCGCTTTTCCTGTTTTGCATCATATTCGATACCTGCAGACGCTCGATTCCAATCACATCGTGGTTCTTAATGATAGCGGTAGAGGTCTTATGCAGGAAATCTTCGCGCTTGTTTGCAATTTTCTCATGAATGCGGGCTATCTTGATGCGTTGTTTGTTCCAATTGCCGGAACCCACAACACGTCTTGCGAGCACTTGTTGAGCTCTTACCAGTTTTTGCTCCAGGGACTTGTAGTAACGATTGTTTTGGTAGATAGTTCCATCCGACAGAACAGCGAAGTCTTTCAATCCCAAGTCAACACCGGTATTGGAGTTGGTCTTCGGTAATGGTGCGATCTCCACTTCTGCAAGAACAGACACAAAGTACTTTCCGCTCGGGTTACGTCGGACTGTGGCATTGATGAGTCGCCCTTTCACTTCACGACTCTTGGCAAAACGAATGAGACCAAGTTTAGGCAACTTGATGTGATTATCCAAAACAGCGATATTCCCATTGGTTTGTTTGGTGGTATACGACTGGACCATATTCTTTTTACTTTTGAATTGAGGCGCTTTATTTTGTTTTCTGTAATACCGTTGGTAAGCATCAGCCAGATTCTCAACGGACTTTTGAAGGGAAATGCTGTCTACATCCTTTAAAAAAGGATAAGGTTCTTTTAACTGGCGCACCTCCTTTATCGTGTCATATTTATTGAAAAATGCACCTTTCCAATTATTAGAAGGCAGCTGGCCGTTTTGTACCATCTCTTCTGTTATGTACCAGTAGGCATCTTTTTGCTTCTGTTTTGCAAGAAAGAAATTGAACACAAACCTGGAGCAACCAATCGTCTTGTTGATTAGATCGATTTGTCTTCGATTGGGGTATATGCGGAAATTAAAAGCTTTTTTGACGAACATGAAATCCACTCATTTCATAAGAACATTTGTTCTAATTTTACCATAGAAATGATGTTTTGGCTATGGCCAACCGACATTCATCTCCCCCTTATCGCTGGGCTGAAGCCCTTCGCGCAATTGAAGAAGGAGTCTTCTGTCGGAGAATGATAAACTTCTCTCTCCATCCAATCAAATTTCGTTTGTCCATAAATCGAATTAGTTTGGAAATGCGGATGAATTACTTCTATTTCCCATTTACCTAAAAAAACTCCAATCGCTTTATCATTTCATCACGAATTGATTTTTTCATGAATAAAGATTTCCCCTTTTCATTTGAAAAAACAGGTTAAAACTCACAACGAAGTTCTTTTAAACTCTCCAGCCCGGTAGTTGAATAAGAAACGATGTTTATAAAGTCTAGTTAAAAAGTCTGTGAACTAGCGGGCTGTATTCATTCATTAACCTCTGTATGCCTTCTGTAACTCCGCAAGATCAAGTTTCTTCATTTTTAGAGTTGCTTGTGTTACACGTGCAACTTGTTCCGGTGTTCCATTATTCATCATCGCTTCCTTTTCTCTCGGTACAATCTGCCATGACATTCCATACTTATCTTTCAGCCATCCACACTGCTCAGATTCAGGAACTGCGGACAAATCGTTCCAGTAGTTATCAATCTCTTCCTGCGTGTCACAATATACCGTCAATGAGATTGCCTCGCTAAAACTGAATGGATGATTTCCCGCGCTGTCCATTGCGGCTAACCACTGATTTTCAAGCATGAAATCTGAAAACATTATGCTTCCTTCTTTGTCAGGTTCCATACCATGAGGGTAACGGGCAATTGATCCTTTCTTTACGTTATTGAATACTGATAGATAATAATTAATCGCCTCTTCGGCTTTGTTGTATTGATCACCTACAAACATAAGTGAAGGCATGATTGTTGGCCCCTCTTCATCTTCATGATTGGTTAAAATAAGTTGCCACGACAAACCATACTTATCCTGAATCCAGCCATATTTATCACTAAAGGAATATTTGTCAAGCGGCATTAATACTGTGCCACCTTCAGACAATTTGTTCCAAACCTTATTTAATTTTTCACTCGCTTCTTTATCTCTCTTTGGGTCAAAATTAACCATGAAAGACACCGTTGGATTAAATTTGAAAATAGGTCCTGCATTGATGGACAAGAACTTTTGCCCCCACAACTCAAACGAAACTAAATGAGAGTCGCCAGATGGTGTGTCGTCAAGTGGCGTTACATCCGTAATTCTGGACTCCGGGAAAATGGAAGCATAAAATTCTGCCGCTTCCTTCGCCTCCTTGTCATACCATAAATGAGGAACAATGCGTTGATTTGTTTTTGTCATCGTTATTCCTCCTTAAAATTATTTTAAATTCAATTACTCTGGAGTTTATCCAGGAATTCTTCAAGCCGATCCAATAGTTCAGTAGCTCCTTCTGCCATACCCGCTTTTATCATGCCATCTCGACCTTCTACTGATTGATATACTGTAGTTTCTGTAAATTTTGTCTTACCACCAGGCATTTCTTCTAAGCGAATCGTGACAAGTCCCAGGAAATCAGAATAGCCTTCAACATCAAAGGTATTAATTATTCTTTCTGGGGAAGAGATTTCATGATAAACACCATTAAATGCATATTCGTTTCCTTCAACATCTCGATGAATGAATCGCCAAATGCCACCTTTTTTCACGTCCATCTGATCTACTGTAGTTGTATACCTTTTCGGCCCCCACCAGTAAGGGACAGTTACTGGATCGGTATAAGTCTTAAACACAAGCTCACGAGGGGCATTAAAGATACGAGAAATGACAACATCGTGCGTTCCTTTTTCAGCTATAATCCGAGTTTTTGACATATTATCTACTCCTCTTTTTTAAATTCGAGAAACATCACATTTGCTCGTCGTCGCTTTTTTCAATAGCTTGTTTTTTCATTAAAAGATCTTCAAACCTGTCAAACTGTTCTTCTTTATCTCTGATGAAAGATTCTAGCCATTTGTCCATCTCTACAAACGATTCTTGATGAATGGAATATATTCGTCTGTTCGCATCAGCCTTCACCCTAACAAGTCCTGCTTTAGCCAAAACATGAAGATGTTTGGAAGACTGTGGCATTCGGAGTCCGAGCTTCTGAGAGACTTCCCCGACGGTTAGCGCTCCAAGGTCTCGCAGCAATTCAATGATGTTCATTCTATTCGGTTCAGCCAGAGCACTGAATGTCGCGGTATTCATGCATACATCCCCTCCTTCCATTATCTGAAGATAAATATAACACATACCGAACTTTCTTTCAAGAGAAATTTCCTATTAAGGAAAATTCACTTGAAGGAAAACAAAAGAAGAGATTGTTAGCTTAGCGAAATTTTTTCTTATTATGTTCTCCTGTTCTATTGAATAGTATGGTTGTGTAATAAAAAGGGGTACATTAGAACTGCTGACAGTTATAAGTTAACTATCCCTTGATTCAGCAGAGAATAATTGTCACACATATATGAGACACTCCAATTCCTCGCAAACACAAAACCTCCCAAATAGTTCACTTTATTGGGAACGAAAATGACTGCTAAATTTGAAAATATAAAAGAATGTCTAACAACATAAAATACTTTACGTTTAAATGCTCTTCTCAAATGGAATAAACCCTAGATAGCAATTTTAATTATATCGTTAACAGGAGGTCGACAATGAGATATGGTGGAATAGGCTTGGTTATGTTGGCAGCTATACTTTGGGGCATTACCGGAGGGATTGCTGCTATATTAATGAATAAAGGTTGGAACCCCACTGTTATTTCATTTTATCGTGGAGCCATTGGACTTATATGTATCTTTTCATGGTTTCTTTTTCGAGCAAAACAAAATTGGCCTAGCTCTTTATCTGTGTACGTATGGTCTACCCTTGCAGGAGTTGGTGTAGCTGGAAATTTCACCTTTTATTTTCTGAGTATTGAAGCGTCTAGCATAGCTATCGCAGCTACATTAATGTACACTGCACCAGTGTTTGTACTATTAATTTCGTTTTTTCTAAGATTAGAGCGCTCCACTTGGTTAAAATGGGGATGTATTGTTGTTGTACTGTTGGGAATCTTCTTACTCACAGGTGCTTATAAATCTGGATCATCATCTGTCACCCCACTAGGTGTTGTTACAGGACTCGGTTCTGGTTTTTCGTATGCTTTATTTATTTTCGGCTTTAAAAAAGCTTCTACTTTTGCTAAGCCACAGTCAACATTAACCATTGCTTTTTTTGTATTTACCTTGATACTTTTACTATTTATCGACCACCAGGAAGCACTTTCTGTCATAACCTCGAGTGATGTAGGGTGGTTCATCCTATTAGGTCTCGTCGGAGCCGGGGTATCGTTTGTTTTCTATGTAGTCGGCATCAAATGTACAACACCTTCAACTGCTTCAATGATTGCTATGATAGAGCCTGTTACAGCTTCCTTATTTGACGTATTGGTTCTCAAAGATAGTTTGACATTTGTTCAACTTATTGGCATGCTCATTATTTTAGCCACTATCACTACTTTAAGTGTTAGACAGTCGAACTAAAAGCCCTCAGTCAATAGTTAGTTTATGACTAATGGTTTATTTCACCCCCTCTTAGGTTTATGAAAACACCACACATTATCGGAACATGAAAAGTTTTATCTTTATTAGTCTTGAATGTTGTCATGTGCTTGGATTAATTATTTATAAACATTTCCAGTCCCCAAAGCCATTCTTTATACGATCTTATTGAAAATAAACTCATGATCCCTTGGACATTTTATACCCTACTCCACTTTTATATGATCTCAGAGAAAAGTCAAACCGACTCACTAAAAGCACATAAAAAAACGACTTTACCAATTTAAAGTCGTTTTTTTATAATTAAGTTCTAAGTGTTTAAGCGAATTCAGCAATATGAGTTTCCAACATTATTGTCGAATTACATACTTTAATGTTTGTGAACAAATCTATACACATTCTATAACTTTATTCAACCGTAACACTTTTCGCTAGATTTCTAGGTTTATCGACATCGCAGTCACGATGCAGTGCTGCATAGTATGCTAGAAGCTGCAATGGTACCACGCTTACGAGTGGCGTTAAGAGCTCATGTACGTGTGGTACAACAAATGCATCGGTATCCTTCTCGAGACCTTTCATGCTCATGACCATTGCATTTGCGCCACGCGCTTCGACTTCCTGTACGTTGCTGCGGATTCCGTAATTAACTTCTGATTGTGTTGCTAAAGCAATTACCGGAGTTCCATCTTCAATTAGCGCAATTGTTCCGTGCTTCAATTCTCCACCGGCAAAACCTTCTGCCTGGATATACGAGATTTCTTTTAACTTAAGTGCACCCTCTATACATACATAGTAGTCAGTGCTGCGTCCGATGAAGAATGCATTACGTGATGTTGCCAGATAGTCTTTTGCTAAGTCCTCAATAGCTTCTTTTTGTTCTGTTAGCACCTCCATCGCATTTGCCACAATGGCTAACTCCTGCATTGGGTCAAAGTCTAACTGCAGTTCTTTTGCCTGTGCTGTATCTACAGCCAATATGGCTAAAACTGCCATTTGTGCTGTATAGGCTTTAGTTGATGCAACTGCAATTTCCGGTCCTGCATAAAGATTTAATGTGTAATTCGCTTCACGAGAAAGGGTGGATCCTGGCACGTTGGTAATTGTTAGTGCTGGATGTCCCAATTCCTTTATTTTTACTAAAACTGATCGGCTATCGGCTGTCTCACCACTTTGTGAAATAAATACAAATAATGGTTTTTCCGATAGCAACGGCATATTATAAGAAAATTCACTTGCTACATGGACTTCGACTGGTACTTTTGCTAATTTTTCAATGAACTGTTTGCCAACTAACCCAGCGTGATAGCTTGTGCCTGCTGCAATAATATAGATGCGGTCACATGCTTTCATTGCATCACGAATATCCTGATCAAGCTTTAGGTTGTTGTCGTCATCCTGGTATTCCTGGATGATTCTGCGCATAACAAATGGCTGTTCATCAATTTCTTTCAGCATGAAGTGAGGATATGTTCCTTTTTCGGTATCACTCACATCAATTTGTGCTGTAAATGGTTTGCGGTCAACGACTGTACCATTCAGCTTTTGCACCTCAACAAAACTACGATTTACAAGGACAACTTCCTGGTCATAAATCTCAAGATATTGGTCTGTTTCCTTCAATGTTGCCATTGCATCACTGGCAATTACATTGAAGCCGTCACCTAGGCCAATTAGTAATGGGCTTTTATTTTTTGCCACATAAATGGTATCCTGATCTTCTTTGTCAATTAACCCAATAGCATAGGAGCCTTTTAATAGACTAATTGTTTGGCGAAATGCTTCTGCAGTGTCTTCGTATTTGTTGAAGTTTTTCTCAACAAGCTGAACAATAACTTCTGTATCTGTCTCACTGACAAACGAAACATCACTTAGATAATCTCTTTTTAAATCCTGAAAGTTTTCGATGACACCGTTATGAACAAGGGTGAACCTGCCTGTTGTGCTTTGATGTGGATGTGCATTTGTCGCACTCGGCACACCGTGTGTTGCCCAACGTGTATGACCGATTCCCATTGTTGATTCAACAGATTCATCTACACGGCCTCGTAATGCTGCAATTCGGCCTTTCACTTTAAAAAGATTCATTCCATTATCGTTTAACATTGCAATTCCCGCTGAATCATATCCGCGGTATTCCAACTTTTCCAGTCCATTTAGCAATACGTCTTTTGTATCATTCTGTCCAATATATCCTACAATTCCACACATATCGTTGCATCCTCCTTGATTAAAAGAGGCAGACAAACGACCTGTACGTTTAATTATACTGGGGCGTTCGGCTGCCCCTTTCCCGTGTACATATAATTAATGCATCCTGCTTTATTCTATTGTCCAACAAGTCACCTTGCTGTTTTAGAAAATAAAGCATATCGATTGGGATGTGCAATCGGGAGGTATCCGCCGATTCATTCGATTAACCTCCACCTCGTCAACTATCTCCGTTCCCGTCCAGAAAATAGTTCAGGCGCTTTTCGTACGTTGTAACATCGATCCACCTTTCTATATTTGACTAAATACATCCACCCTCGTGTTTATCCTCAATTTTCGTAAAGTAAACCTTTTTAAAGGGCTCATTACATTTTAACCGAGGCGAGCTTATACGGTCAATTACTTTTTTAGGAAGGTGTTGTATTATGTATATGTTTAATTCACTTATATGTACATAATATTATTTCTTCATGTATACTAGGAGAAAAATAGGAAGTGAATCTAATTAAAATATTTAGATCATATGATTATCAGAAACTTGCACGGTTAAATGAAGTTGTTCACAACCTGCACGTTAAATTATACCCTCGTTATTTTACACCATATAACTTATTAGAAATGGAAGTCGAGTTTGAAAAGTTAACGAAAAATGAACAATACACCTTTCTAATTTTATCGGATGAAAATGAAAATAAAGGTTTTATCTTTTTTGAAATACTGAATAAACCTAGTACACCATTTAAAAAGCCATATAAAAGCCTGTATGTGCATCAGCTTATTATAAACGAGTCAGAACAACGAAAAGGCTATGGACAAGCATTAATGGAGAAGACCCAGCAAATTGCACACAGCGAACAAGTTGATTGTATAGAGCTCGATTACTGGATTAAAAATGAATCTGCCAGACAATTTTATCGAGAAAATAATTTTATGCTAGAAAGAGAGTTTGTACGTAAAAATATTTGAAAGACAAGGTGATAATCTATGAATATTGCAGATATCCCATTTAACATGAAATTTAAATACGGGCCAAATTTACGGGAAGTTGCTCAGGATCAGTTGAGTATGCTTGAAGGAATGCTCTATATTAAAGAACAGCTTAATAATAATACATATGATGATTATGAAAAAAGTAAACGGTACGGTTTGCTTGGTTACTTTTTAAGAATTATAGGTGAATTAGAAGAAAGTAAAAAATACCTTAACAAAGCAATTACAATTTCGGAAAATATAAACAATGAGCAAAGTGTTTTTGTTAATAAAATACGTTTAGCAAATACCTATCAATGGGAGAACAAATTCGATATCTCCAATCAGATGTTTGCTGAATTAATTGAAATGGCTGAAACGGATCCGAATTATAATGTATATTTGGACTATGTCTATCAGCATTATGGCAAAAACCTGTTTGACCAAAAAGAATTTCAGCATGCGACAGATTACTTTAATAAAGCTTTGGAAATTCGCCTGGAAAATGGTAATAAAGATCTTATTTCAGAAACCGAACACGCTATTCGAACATGCAGTTATAAGTAGGCCTATCTTTCTATTCCAATAATCGAATACTAACCGAAAAAAGTGGCATGTGAGATTTTTTTAATAATCATGCCACTTTTTTGGGCTGGTAAACGATAGTAGTAATAGATCAAGCTCTATCCCATTTTCAAAGAAATAATCAGATTGGCAGGGAACAATGGCAGAATCAAGTTCCAATTTAAACGTAGCAATTTGGCGATTTACATTGATTAACCGTATTACTTTCTAGTTTTCATTGCTTCTGCTAATGCCTTAGAATTTAAATCTTTTTCCTCATGGAGTTTATCAATGATATTGTTATAGTCCTCTTCATTTCGATTTTGGCTTAATTTGTAAGCAGCTTGAACTTCTTGTATTTTAATTTTAAAGCCAACAATACCTTTAATTTGCTTTTTAGTTTGTGAAGAAAGATTCTCCCATAATGCTGGATTCTTGCGATGTTGCTCATATTTTTGCAATAAAAGTTTAAGATCTTCTTGCAATTCCTGTTCACTCATTATACTAGCTGTTCCATATACATGGACAGATTGATAATTCCATGTTGGTACATCTTCAGATTTATACCAAGAAGATGAAATGTAAGCATGGGGGCCTTGGAACATTACAAGGACGTTTTCATTATCATTCTCGAATGTCCTCCACTGAGGATTTGCATAAGCAAAATGTCCCGTAATATAGTAATCATTTCCTTGTTTATGTAACTCTAAAGGCAAATGAGATGCAATAGGTTTTCCTTGTTTTGTCGTTACAATTGTTCCAAAAGAGTTATTTTGAATATATTCTTTGATTTCATCAAAGTCTGTGACTTTATAATGTTTGGGGATATACATAAGAATCCTCCTTTTTGCACTCGCAATTTAAGTGTTTTGATCATGATGAAGTCTATTTGTTCTTCATCACCCATATAAAAAGCGTGGAATCCAGTATGAACAAATCCCAATTTCTTATAGAAAGCTATCGCATTTTCATTCTTTTCCCATACACCTAGCCAAATTTTCTTTTTATTATTCTTCATTGCAATTTCCGTGACTTTATCAAGCAGATACTTACCAAGACCATGTTTTTGAAACTGCTTTCTAATATAGATCCTTTCAATTTCCAGTGCTTTCTCTCCCATATCTTCCGTTTGGGCTTCATTGACATTTACTTTTAAATAACCCGCGAGTACCCCATTGTAATGAATTAAAAAGAACGTTGAATAAGGAGTCGATATTTCTTCTTCTAACCTTTTTGTGTTAAAGGCACTTTCCAAATAGGCCTTCATGTTCTCCTCTGTATTCATATCAGAAAATGTCTCATTAAACGTGGTATAACTTATTTCTTGAAGTGTTTTTAAATCCTCAAGTGTACATTCATTGATAACAATGGACATCTGAATCATAATCTCCTCTCAAATAGTCTCGTTTGTGTCCCTTTTTGACGAATTATAGAGAACCCCTTTAGAAAATAATATCCAAAGGGGTAATAGGTATCTCAGCCGTAAACTTACACCTTATGCTTTTCCAAAAAGTCCAGCATACGATTATAAACGTTAATTTCATTTTCTTTTTTGGAGAATCCGTGTCCTTCATCTTCAAGCACGAGGTACTCTACATCTCGGCCCGCTTCTTCAAGCTTGGCTACAATATTGTCGGATTCTTCTTTCACGACACGCGGATCTTTTGCTCCTTGTATGACGAGCATTGGCTTCGTCATACCATCCAAATATGTCACTGGTGAGTCTTTGATAAAGCGGTCCTTGTCACGTTCCGGGTCACCTAACCAGCGGTCCATAATTGGCTTCCAATGCGGTGGCACCGAATTGACGAACGAGAATAAATCGGATGGTCCAAAAATATCAACGCAGGCTTTAAAGTATTCTGGATGGCGTCCATGAAGTAATAATGTCATGTAACCACCATAACTGCCACCTACCAGGAATAACTTTTCACGGTCCGTTATATTTTTCTCAAACAGCCATTCAATGCCCGCTACACAGTCCAAGCGCGGCCCTTCTCCCCAGTCCTGTTCGACTAGTTTTACGAAAGATGACCCATAGCCTGTGCTCCCACGGAAGTTTGGTGCAAATATTGTGTATCCACGGTTTAGAAAACACTGGAATATCGAGCGGAATGACTTTCGCTCAGACGCTTGTGGTCCGCCGTGTGGCCAAAATATCGTATAGCCATTATCATTTTCAGGTTTTGCCTTAAACAGTAAAGCTTCAATTTCCATCCCATCAAATGACTTATAGGAAACAACATCAGGCTCAACCATATCATCGTTATCAAGCCCTAACACACGATTGTTGGTCAATTGCTTCCAATCATGGCCGTCTTCCGATTTCAAAATATTATGTGGTACTGTCGCGCTCCGTCCTAATACGTAAATGTTCCCTGATTTTGCTACATGAATTTGTTCAATAACATCCACTGGTGCCGACAGTTTTGTAAGACTCTTAGCACCCAGATCATAACGGTATAATTCATCTGTAACCCCATTTTCAGTAACAAGGTATAACGCATTATTATCTTTATTGAATTTTAGTGACTCGACGCTCTCATTCTCGATTGAAATCAGTGATGAAAATTCTTTTGTTTCAAGATCAAACGCAGCAACATAACTATACTCACTTTCATAGTTGGTTACAAAAAAGATCGTTTTTTCATCAACAAAGACAGGATCAAATGTTACATGAACTTTTTCAGGATCAGGAGTTAAGCTGTGCTGTTCTTCACCGGTTTTAACAAATCCTGTAACAAACGTATTTGCAAAAGCTCTTAAATAGACAAAAGCGTCCTCACTTTTCGAAACAGCTGCTAATTCGGTAGGAGACACTTCACCAATATTGACTAATGTATCTGTGTTATTTTCCAAATTACGGACACGCGCATTCAGAAATGACGGGTTTTCCTCTGATGTCATATAATATACTCGCTCGCCATCTTCACTCAAGTGAGCAAAAAAATACTTCACTTCTGCATCCCCTGAAATCAATGGTTGTGGCAATCCACCCTCACTTGGGATTGCATAAATATGGTGGTTCTCATCACCGTCTTTATCGAATCCAGCTAATACGTGGCGATTTTCTGGATCAAATTTGATAAAACTGCAGGATTCATCATGCTGGGCAAACTGATACGGAAATGTGTCAGGCAGATCCATTGCCCACAAGTTCATTTTGCCATTCAGGTTTGAACTGAATGCAAGACGTTTTTCATCATTACTCACTGTAAAATTCGTGATGACATACGTACGAAAAAATTGCTCCACAGTTGGTTTTGGAAATTGTATCATCATATTCCCCCTAAAATAATGTCTTTTTTCTATGATGTTTGAAAAGTGCCATTTGTAGGATTAATTATAACGTAAATTACGTATTGAAGGTAGTGCGTTTGTGGTTTATTCCTTTTTTCGTTATTCTATCAGTATCTTCTAAAAAAAAGGGGGATTCCATTGAATAAAACTAAAAAAACAACTTTCTATGTAGTGAATATTATCATTGGGATAATTACGTTTTACGCATACTTATATTTTTGGGTACTCTTCAGCTGGGGGAAACCATTTCAATTAAATTCACTCGAAGCCCTAATAAGTCTGACCCTAGGCGCTGTTATGTTTCTTGGTATTAACTACTTTTTATTAAAGAACGAAACAGCCTCCAGGAACTATTGGTGGATTGGGTTAGGTGTAGCTTTTCTAACAATTGTAATTATCATAACTGTAGTTGAATTCTCATAAAAAAACCACCCTTTAATTGAGCGGCTCCATAAAGTTTATTTCATTCTTTCCTCATTGCTAAAAAAAGAACATACTACCCTATAAATTTTTGTAGTTGCATTATGTGCGGAAGGACGAATATCAAAAATAATCCAATTAACATATAAGCTATATATTTTGTTCTGTCTTTCCCTTCTTTTAATTCCCATAGACCAATAGCCACAAAATACAAACCGACTATAAACACCATGGCTGATATCAACAACCAACCCATATTCCTCTCTCCTTTTCTTGAATAAAACTGGTGCGTTAATGATTACGACAATGCGTTTTCCTTGTTCGACTTTTGTTACCCGACAGCTTTACAGGGAATGAAATATGAACTTTTGATAAATTCCATTGAATATACTAATCATTCAATCCTTTTCCATCGAGAATTTGCTGCATATATTTTTCAACCCTTGACTCTCGGGTTTTAGATTGTTTGGCTTTAGAAAAATAAAGTATATATGCTCTTTGCCGTCCTGGCGTCAAATCTTCAAAAGCAGTTTTCAAGGCAGGGATTTCATCGAATTTATTTTGAAGTTCTTCAGGAATTTTAAATTCTGTTTTCTTTTTCACTTCCAAGCCGGCTTTTTCAATTTCAATCGCTTCATGTATATAAGCCTTCAAGATTGCTTCCATTTCAACTATTTCTTGAACATTGGTGAACCGAATCTGGCGTGCAGCCTGTACATTCTCCGTTTGTTGGATAAGAATCCCATGGGTATCCTGGAACAAAGCACCCTTGTGAAACAGAAGCGCACAATATTCTTTAAATCCATGTATTAATACTATATTTTTGCCCTCGAACGTGTAACAAGGATGCATCCACTTAAATTCTTCGGTCAGCTCACTGTCAAGAACGATATCCCTCAACTTCTCATATTCTTCCTTCGGTTCATTGTAAAATCAAATGCAACACCTAAATTAATATAGAAAGTCATCGTGAAACCGTGTAATATTAATGTCGACCAAAACAAATTAACACACGGAGGAAATTCACGATGACTCATGCCTATTCTAACACACCTAAACG
>JBDNGJ010000053.1:0-2717 GCA_041689365.1 Virgibacillus sp. | reverse complement strand
GGCATGACATAAATTTGGGGACGAACTTTTGCATGACGCCAGGGAAGGGGATAGCAATAAGACTGGAAAACAGCAACACGTTTAAAACCAATTTTTGAAGAAGAGCAGTACAGCTAACGACCCCGCGCGTAACCGGCAGGCAACTTAACGTAAATTAACATGAAACGAACGAATAATAATAACTTTAATAAACGAGCACGATTGGCGAGGCCTGTCCGAGTTGACGCGCTTGTTATACCCACCAAGCTATCTTCGAGATTTCCAATAATTTGGTTTTCGTCTCAGATCCATAACGGCAAATATTTTTATCAAATCACCTTCCACTGCGTAAATGATACCATATGGAAAGCGGCTTATCAAGAATCTTCTTTCATTTGACGTGATAGGAGTTCCAACTGATGGATATTGTTTGATAACATCCAATACTTTTTCTACTTCCTGAATAAATTCGTCCCCTAATCCAAGAACTTGTTCTTCATAATATTCAGATGTAGCAAAAAACTCTTTCCTGGCTTCAGAATGATATTTAAGAATCATTTTCGAATACGTTCTCTTGCTTCTTTTAAAACCTCTGAGGCAGGATGTAGGGAGGCTTCTCCAGATTTGAGTGATTCTTTTCTTTTTTGCACTTCTTGAATCCAAGCTTGTTGAATGTCAGGATCAATTTCACCGTGGATGCTTTTTAACAATTTGTCTGCTAAGCGAGCTTTACTTATTCTGTCTAGGCTCAAAGCCGAGTCTTCAATTTCGTTTAAATCAGTAATCATAGTAATTAGGTTTTATTTAAACTTACTAAAAAACGAATAGAATAAGTAATTATTTACAACTGAATTTTGTGGGTATAACGGCCCCGCGCGTAACCGGCAGGCGCCAAAGCTTTGATTATTTACAAATGTACTATTGAAATACTGAACTTCAAAGCAGCGACGCAACGGCGAGGCCTGTCCGAGTTGACGCGCTTGTTATGGCCACCGCGTCATTGTACGATATATTTAATCAATTTTAAGTCGTCGATAAATTTGAAATCTTTTTGATTCTTTGAGATAAGCTCAAGCTCGTAGATTAAAGCTGTGGAAGCAATAAGCATATCCGCAATCAAGACATTGTGACTTAACCGATACTGCTGGAATAGTTCAACCGCTTTCCTAGAAATATCTTCTGACAGATGAAAGACTTTAAAACGATCTAAGAATTTGTTTAGCTCCTTAAACTCTTTCTTGTTTTTACAGCCAACCATCAATTCTAATTTTTAACCACACTAATGGAAAGTGTGTGAGTTTGATCAAATTCTTCCAGCGTTTGAACGGCTTGGGAAATACCACGACTTGTATCGATGAGAATGTCAGAGTCAAAAATGATGAAAGGTTGATCCATCGATTAGCGTTTTGTCCACTGAGTTTTACGTTGCTCTCGTACCCATTTCGTGCTATCAGCTAAATCAGATCGATCTTTCCACATTCCAACAAACGGACTTTCTGAAATTGGCTTTTTAGTGGGATTTTTAGGATGCGATTTTACATACTGCTCGTAGAGAAACTGAACAAAATCACTAGCTTCCTTTTTCGCTTCAGGTGGGAGCTGATCAAATTTATCTAATACTGTATTTTTACTCATATCGTCTGTTATTTTTAAATTCCATAATAAAGTTAACAAAGAACCCGAAGAATCAGAAACCTTTTTTTATATGATTACTGGTAGAAATAAGCGGTGGGTATAACGGCCCCGCGCTTAACGGGCGCGCATATTAATGTTGTTCCGGTAAGTAACGAACGGGAAGCCACAAAACCAAGCCCGGCAACGCAATGGCGAGGCGCGTCCCTGTTGAAGCGATTGTTAGGTAAAGTTTATTTAACCTTCGAAACGAGTTTAATTGAGAAAACAAAGTAATGGGATAATACTTCCCCTAATTCTTCCGGTGGTAAATTTGGTAGACAGGCACGCCGGACGATAGAATTGCCTACATTTTGATCCCAAATTGTAAAAAGGCTTAAGACCGGTATTTTTGTTTCTGTTTTTATCTCTTTGTCTAAGAATGTTTTCCATTTATAATCTTCATTTGGATCAATTTGCAATTTTTTGATCCAAGAAATTTTCCCCGCTTTTACCTTAAATACTTCTAAAGAATCATTTTTACGTGCTGAATAAACTTTCAGATGACTTGTTGTATCACTTACTTTTGGTAAAAAAGAGGCAATTGCAAAATTTTCAAACTCTTCTAAGGTTTTACTATTAAAAAATTGTTTTGATTCAATAAGATTTTTGCCTTCATATTCATCTATAAAAAAGTCGATATAGTAAGAACCTTTTTTAACCTTCATGGGTAGATCTGCAACTGTGATACCAAGTAGTTCCAAAACCTGTTGAGTATCCTGTTCCGTGAGATTAGAATTTATTTTGGCAATTTGAGCAAATGACTCTTGTGTACTGAAGCATAAAAATAGAACGAATGTAATTATTGAGAGCAGATAGTTTTTTCGAAAATTCATAATGGTATAGGATTAGTTATGTGTTAATCAAATAGTACTACATAATTAGTTTTTAAGCAACTATTTCTCAACGATAGAAATGGAAACTTTACCTAACGGAGGAGTATAACCGGCGGGGAGATGCCAGCTACCTACAAGTTACGATAATGGAGCTAAAATGCAAGCAGGGAGCGAGCGGGAAAAAGCGGAGGTTGGAAAAACGTAAAACGAGCAAACCGTGTGGAAGGTGGC
>JBDNGJ010000052.1:0-8692 GCA_041689365.1 Virgibacillus sp. | reverse complement strand
GGCATGACATAAATTTGGGGACGAACTTTTGCATGACGCCAGGGAAGGGGATAGCAATAAGACTGGAAAACAGCAACACGTTTAAAACCAATTTTTGAAGAAGAGCAGTACAGCTAACGACCCCGCGCGTAACCGGCAGGCGCCTAAATATTGAATTATTTACAAATGTACTATTGAAATACAGAACTTCAAAGCAGCGACGGGACGGCGAGGCCTGTCCGCGTTGACGCGCTTGTTAGGTGTTTTCTGGAAAAACTATAACAGCTTGGAAATCAGTTTCTGTATTTTGTGAAAAGGTTATTTTTCCTCCTTCTAAATATGTTCTAATCCATATCAAGATTAACCTGCTACCGTTTCCACTTAAACTATGAAATGCAAGTTGGATAAGCTCTCTTTCACTTATTGATGGCGGTCCAAATTCAACTTTATTTCCATTCTGATTGATGTGCTCTTCAAGACCATCAAATAGATCATTTCGTTGCAAATTAAGAATAGTATTTTCCATTCTTTCAAAAATTTCTTGGCGTTTATCTGAGGTAAGATATCTTAAATTAATTTCATTCATAATTATGTGTGTTGGGTAACAAGATTAGATTTTCCCAGTTAGTCCTATCGAGAATACTAAAAAGGAGTAGACTATTAATTTCAAATTTTATTTTTCTTAAAAATTTCTATCCTAAACCTATGTGTTTTCACTTTTCATATTTCTCTAAAATAATTTGAAGATACTTTGTGTTTGAAAAACCGAATGCGGAGCTATATTTATACTGATCATTATAACTAAAATTGCCAATTTGAATCGGAACGATTTCTCTAAGATGCCATCCCTGCTCTGCATGTTTATTTAATAACTTTTCAATCTTTTTTGATGTAGGATTTTGTTGTATTGCGGTGTCATAACTTCCAGAATTACCCTTCGAGGAACTGCCACCTTTTAATTCCCTCGAGTAGTCATTATTCCTTCTATCTCTAGTGTCAAGTGTAAAATTCACGACTTTATATTTATTCATATATTTAAGTTTTCTTGAATGATTTGATTTCGGGTAAAACACCTAACGACCCCGCGCGTAACCGGCAGGCGACCGAACGTAAATTAAAACAAAATGTACTGCTGAAATTCGGAACTTCAAAACGGCAACGGAACGGCGAGGCCTGTCCGAGTTGACGCGCTTGTTAGGTATACAATTCAATTTAGCAACTTTTGATAAATTTCATTGAACAGTCTATTTACAAATATCATGATTTCATTAGCACTACCAACTTCTAAACTTAGGCCAACAATAATATTAAACAAGACGCCAATAAAAATTATTTTCCAGTCCTTTTTTGTGACTCTTTCTACAGCTTCCTCTAAGTAGCTAAATCTGTTATTTAGAAAGGTAATTTGTTCAGTATTTAGATTCCTTGTTTTAACTATATAATCACTTAATTCATTTAATTTATCTTTTATCAGTTCTGATTCTTTATCAGAAAATTTAGAATCATCCTCAGTTTCAAAATCATGTTCGACTAAATTTTTATTTTCTTTTGCTAATTCCCATAAATCAGGCGCATTGATCTCTTTTTTTAACGATTCAGCCCAAATATTAACATGGATAAGCTGATTTTCCCAAGAACCTAAATTATTTGCAGTCTGGGCTTTATCTTTCGCGGGAGAATAAATTGCATAGTGGCTACCTCTTCTATTATCAAATTTGTAATAAAATGCAGTTTCTAAATGATTTAGAATTGAAATTTCAGTATTGGGAATAAATCTAGACGCTGTTCTTTCCCAACTAAAATTAGTTGGATTTAAATCGTGGTTCTTAACTATTTCAAAGATTTCATTTCTCTGTGCTTTTAATACTTCATAGCTCATGATTTTGAAGACTGTGGTTTTATGATTGTATACCTAACGACCCCGCGCGTAACCGGCAGGCGCCAAAACGTTGAATTATTTACAAATGTACTACTGAAACACGGAACTTCAAAACAGCAACGAGACGGCGAGGCCTGTCCGAGTTGACGCGCTTGTTAGGCTTACAAGGATTTTACTTATTTATTTCATTTTTAAGTGGAATTATTGGATCGATATTTTCAGAAGCAACAGATAGACCTGCAGATGTGGTAGCTGCTAATAAATCGAATGTAGCACGATAGCCCTGAACTTCAATAAATGATTTGATACTATTTCCAGGATTTTTTATCTCAATTTTATTTTCCTTAAACACAGCGGAAAGTTCCTCCTTTAAATCTTTCCACATAGAATCTAAAATATTCTTATTAACCTTAAACAATTCTGAAATTCTGCTTTTAACTGAATTTTCTTCGAATCCACTTGAGAGTAAAGAATGAGCAAATTCATTCCTTGTTTTTCTGATTAGGTGTAAGCTGGATCGAATGTGAGGCCTTATTAAACCGACACGGTAAGCTAAGTCTATTTTGGCGGAAAAATTATTGATTGGTGCGTAGGTTGAATCAAATAACTCATCATCTTTATTTACAGATGAAATTAATCTTATTTTTAACATTTTTTGTAAAATATCCTCTAATATTACAGCAGAAATAATTACAGAACCTCTGTCACTTTCATCTCTCAGCTTGTCACTGAAGAATTCATATTTTTTAGCAACTCTTTTTCCATATGGTTTTTCTTCCATTTCAAGTCAATTAATTAATTTCTTGTGATTCCTGTTTTTCTAATAGTTTTTTTGCCTTTGGAAGACGCTTTTTAATTGCTTTATATCTTGGACCTTTCCTTACGTCTGCTCTATCTTTGGTGCCATTTTGGCGATAGTATTCGTCAACTACTTTTAGATACGTCTCACAATAATCTACTTCTTGTTGGTAGTTCTTATTTTTACGAGAAAGTATTGCAACTCTTTCAAAGTAGAAGGGTGCCGGAACAGTACCAACTTTATTCATTGTCCTTAATTCTGCTTGACAGCATTTCTTCATAGTTATAATATCATGCTTTTTCTCTTTTGCATGCTCATATGTGTGTTTTCCATCAACTAAGTTTTCACCGTCTGACAATTCTGTAATTAAATCTCCACTGTTTTTAGGTATAGATTTTTCTGAATCAAAATAATCCAATAGTTTATCTAAAAGTCTCATAATAATTGCGATTTACTAATAGAGGTAATAACTGGTCGAAAATATGACTGAAAAAGTAACAGCTTGATAAATCCAGTAACCGGTACTCTTGGGTGGTACTTGTACTAACATCGTTTGCTTATCATTTGGCTTTATATCCATTTCTTCGACTTTATTCACATCATTTTTTAATTCCCAGCTTGATGCAATTACTTTTATTTCATGTTGACCAGTGGGCATATTGTCGACTTGAACTCGTTCAGTAAATTTGTCCTCAGCAATTAAATTTCCATCAACAGTTATATTTACATTTTTGATTGGATTCGAAAATTTTACAATCAAACTTCCGTATTCTTTTCCATCTGAGGCCGATTTATAACTGGTGTAATAATCTTTTGCGCAACTGATAAATAAAAATGGAAGAATGAGTAGCCAAAGTGATTTTTTCATTTCTCTGAATATTTGTTTAAGTCTCGTTTTGATTTAAGTTGAAATCAGTAAGCCTAACGGCCCCGCGCGTAACCGGCGTGCAGACCAATGTTGATTATTTTAAAATGTACTATAGAATTTGATGATTTAAAAATCTGGCAACCCACGGCGAGGCACGTCCGAGTTGACGCGCTTGTTATATGGCGCTTTTCTTATGGAATAGGTTATTAAAAAGCAACGGTCTTGTATAAGCGCAGAAAGGGGAAATAGGTGATTATTTTCCCGCTGTTTCAATTTCGATTATTTCTTGTCCTTGGTCGCCCAAATAATGGATTATTATTTTCTCGTAAACTTTATATCCATCATCAACGTTTGTAAAGATTAATAGTCCTTTTTTTGTTTTTGGAAATATAAAAACAATTATTTGAACTCCTTTATCAGCTCCACCGTGTGATAATGCATAATCTCCATTTTTAAAATCATAAATTTCAAATCCAAGTCCGAAATGTTTGCCATTTTTTGTTGCAACTTGATGAGTGACCATATCGTCAAATACTTTTTCTGAAAGTCCGATACTGTTCATTACACTAACCAAGAACTTTCCATAGTCTTCGACTGTTGTCAACAAATCGTCGGCTCCATTTGCTGTTTTATTTTTAGCTGTTTCGTACGGTTTGCCTTTGTTGTCATATCCAATAGCCACTCGTGTTTCGTCAATCTTATCATTCCAGATATATTGTGTGTCGGTCATTTCCAAAGGCTCAAAGATTAATTCAGTGGCTAATCGGTTTAATGATTTATTGAATTTATTTTCTAACGCCTTTCTCAAATATTCAAATCCTTCGCCCGAATATTGATATTGAGTTCCTGGTTCAAATTGAAAGTTCAACTTCTTTGATTTATTTGAATATCTCCAATTAGGAAATCCTGTTTGATGACTTAAAATATGTCTTGTGGTCAGTCTTTTACTTCTTGGGTCATCTGCAACGTCTGGGTCAGTCCAATATTTATAAATAGGCTCGTCCAAGTCCCATTTGCCCAAACTAACCAGTTTTAAAGCAACAATTGCGGTTATGGGTTTTGTTAAAGATGCTACATTGAAAATTGTATTATAAGGTGCGACTTTCCCTTTTTTCAGGTTGCCGTATACTTTTATCTGTTGAAGTTTGCCGTTATTGATTACTCCAATACCTAAAGTTGGGATGTTATTTGATTTTAACCATTTTTCGATTTCTTTATCGTTATCAAAAATGGAAGCCTTGTCATAAATGTCAAAATCCGTTTCGTGTCCGTAACTCAAGCTTTTAGTCAGTTTCCATTCTCCGTTTTCTAAAAGCCAAACATTTGTGAATTTTGCGGAGCTCGCAAACCTTTCCTTTTTACCTGCTATTGTTTCATAAAATCGATGTGTGCCTACTTGAATTGCTCCATAAATAGTGTCATTGTTATAAAGCGGATATATTTCTGTACTTCCTTTCAACAATTCTCTGCGAGATTGATATGTGCCGGGTGAGCCACATAATCCGTTTCTTAAATTGTATAGAAATTCTTTTTTATCGGAAATGCCATCTTTGTCGTGAAGGAATTCAAGGTTTTCGCTCAATAGTTTTTCAAATTGACTAATATCGCAAGTGTTGAAGCCTACATTGAAAAGTAAACTGTCCTTTGAAATTATAGTTTTATATAATTCCGAGTTCTTTTTGACCTGTGCAAATAAGGAAGTTGATGTAAGACATATTATTGCAATTAAAATCGTTTTTATCATTCTGTGCTGATTTAGTATAAAATTACTTGTATCTCTTACGCTTTAAGCTTCAGTTTAGTTGCGAAATTTTATCTCAGCATACTAAACGAATTTATTGAAGTAGATCTCTTAGAAGGTTAAGCCATATAACGGCCCCGCGCGTAACGGGCGCGCAGACCAACGTGAATTATTTATCAATGTACTACAGAAATTGATAAACTGAAACCTGGCAACGGCCTGCTCACCGAAGCTCCGGTTTTTGGAGCGTAGGAGAGCGAGGCGCGTCCCTGTTGAAGCGCTTGTTATACTGCTGGACTTATGGGAGGTCCAAATAGACGGAAATCAATTCTTCTTAGAGCCTTTTTTACAGAAGTATGAGTATTTATAAGATCATTATTATTTAGTATTTCTACTAAAGGAGCGGTGTCATTAAGATCAATTGAAACCTCAGCTAGTACACGTAGCCAATAATTCCTTTTTACTAAACTCAAATCACTGTCCTTAAGTTTTGAAATTAAACCTTCAGTAGAAGAACCGTCAATTATCTCTTCTAAATCTATTTTATAATCTTCTGGTAAAGATCTATCATTGTTTATGTGTCTGTTATAATTATCAAGTAGAGAAGCTCTTAAACTTTCAGAATTATTTAGATCGTTAAGTAATCCTTCAAAGTATTGGTTTTCAGTTTGGATAACTATCTGTTCTCTCATAGCTCTGATACCTTCAAAACATTCTTCGATACTATTATTGAGTCTAGGTCCTCCAATATCATTTGCTCTATTTAATAGTGCGTTTAATTGGCCAAGATCATTTGTAGAACGTATAAGAAACCAATATGGTCCATTTGTTCCTTGGACTCTTAAACTACTTGTTAGAAATGGCCAAGATTCATGGGCTGTTAAATGATCATTTTCTCCAAGTATACCTGATTGATGTATTCCAATAGCAAACATTTCTCTTACTGATTCTGGAGGTGGTAAATCTAAATAATTATCATTTAGCCGCCCATTTGCGGTCGCTAAATCTGCCATTAATTGATCCCGTCTTTGATTAAATTGGCGTCTTAAATAGCTCGGTGCAATTGGTAATGCTGATGGGTTCTCAGGATCAACTCTGACGGGTATTGCTTCCCCTGATTGTGTATTTCTTCGTAAGGTGGCTGGCACTACCGTATCCAAAACATTTAAAAGATATGAGATATCTCTATCCTTTGGAGCAATAGTAACTTTATTAAAAACCTCAAGCCAATCTGGATGATCTTGAGGTATATCTGGTAATACCAAGAAAACTGATGAGATTGTAGATTCAAGTCCATTTGAACTAGTTGACGATAGTCTACGGGATAAATCGTCAAGTATTAATGTTCTATCGTAATTTAAATAATCAACATTTGGTAGGATTTCTAGATAAGGTTTAATCTTATTTGATTTAGACAGACAGGATAAAAATAATATTACTTCCTTCGCTTGATGTATAGCTGCTTCTTTTGTTGGACCTTTACCAGCGTGAAGACCACCTGCTCTCACGGTAGATAAAATTTTAAAATTAAGAATTCTGCTTTCTAATTCTTGTCGATGCAAAGCAGGATTGGAAACACCGTCAATTAAGAAATCAGAAATAGGCCTCGCTTCTCTCACTAAATTTTTAAAATCACTTAATATTTCTGGAAATGATTTATAATTACCTGATTCTTTCAACTGAATTGAGCTACCATGGGCATGAATTAAACATGCTGACATTGCTAATTCTGCAGATACGCCAACAAGACCAATTTCGATAGCATTATGTGAGCTATCTTCTCTTACTTCGTGACGACTAGTTGTAATTAAGTTGGAAATCGTTAAATGAATAGCATTTAAACTTGCTTCAATCATTCTTATGGATTCTCGTCTTAAATAAAGTGGCATATGATTCTAAATGAATTAAAGCAGTATAACGGCCCCGCGCGTAACCGGCAGGCGCCAAAACGATAATTATTTACAAATGTACTACGGAAATCGCTAACCTCAAAACCGTAACGGCTTGCGCCCCGAATCCGCCGGCTGGCGGAGCAGGGGTGCGAGGCCTGTCACCCTTGAAGCGCTCGTTATACCAAAGTTACCCTTCCAGTTGGAGATATTCTTCTCGTAAATCAGCAATTAGTTTTCCGTCTTCGGTTTTCCAGCTTGTCCAACCATTAACCGTTTGACGATCACTTCCAGCATCTTGAATTCCTGCTAAGGCAGCATAGCTTGGACTGCTAAATTTTTGGCCCAATAATTCTAAAGAGCCGTCATCATGGATTAAAGCTGTATATCTTTTCTGCTCTCCATTTCTGGGTTTGTAGTCCATGAATAACTGCTCGTTTTCTGAAATAAATCCTTTTTCAATTAAATCTGATATTGATACATCATATCGTGTTACATCTTGGCTTGATTCATCTATCCCTTCTTCTTTTTCAGTATCAATTTCAGGTTTAAATTCTTCTGGGAACTCATAAATAATATTCGAAGGGTTTTTAAATTCAATGAATTTTGAGATGACCCAAAGCTTAACATTGTATTTCAACGTTCTTGCCCACTCTTTTAAATCTGACGATATACTATCAATAGGAACGCCAATAACCGGTTCTTTTTCTAAAATATCCTGAATAACTTTTCTAACATTTAATTCTTCAATACCCAATTCTTGAAATTTTTCTTTGGTTGTTTCATCACTGGAGTAAGCTTCGACAGCTAAATCTTGTATTATTTTTCTTGAATAGGGTTGAAGGGAAGCAATAACCTGTTTAGAAACTTGCGGAGCAATATGATTCCAAACAGTATGATGTAGCAATTCAGCTTCAACCAAGTACCATTTATGCGATGAGAGGTCGATAGCAAAACCATCAGGAATAGTTCCCACTCCATCACCTGTTTTTATTTTCTTTTTGGGCAAGTAAATGGAAGATGGGCCAAAAATATGCTCGTAATTATCAATGATGACTCGCTCTAGTTCAGCCTCATTGTCAAACGGCGACTTGATGAATTTTCTATCGTTTAAAATCAGCATTTAAAACTGGTTGATTAACTTTGGTATAACGGAGGAGTATAACCGGCGGGGAGATGCCAGCTACCGACAAGTTACGATAATGGAGCTAAAATGCAAGCAGGGAGCGAGCGGGAAAAAGTTGAGGTTGGAAAAACCCAAAACGAGCAACCACCCAGGAAGGTGGCCCGCACAATGGTAAAAGCTACACATTTTGACCTGCATTGATTTAAGCGAGCGGATGGGGGAAAGCCATGGCGAGTCCCGTCCGCGTTAATACGATTGTTAGCTGTACGAAATATCTAGATTAGGTTGGGTGGCATTGCATAAAGTGGAGAATGAACGTTTGCAATGACGACAGGAAAGGGGATAGCAATAAGACTGGAAAACAGCAACACGTTTAAAACCATTTTTTGAAGAAGAGCAGTACAGCTAACG
>JBDNGJ010000051.1:0-19274 GCA_041689365.1 Virgibacillus sp. | reverse complement strand
TCATTTCCTCCTCATGTTTTTTAGCTGATCACATGAAGAGGTTAATAGATTTTTGGATGACTGGCAAGGCTTTTTTAGCGAAAATGCTTATGTACTTTTACACCGCCAAACTATGTATTTTTATTATGCCATAAACAACAGTGAAGATAAATAATGGCAAATCCATAGTGAAATCTACCGGAAAACAGTCAAAGAAGGAAAGGCGTAATAAAAGGGGAGGTAGAAAGAGTGAAGCTAAAAATGAGAAGAATTCTCCCCAGCGAAAACGTGATCCTCTAAAATGGCAAAAAAGTGATAAGGAAATGGATAATACTCAGGAGGAAGGAAAAAAGCTGTATAGTGCACATCCAGAAATGGTAGAGAGAGTCATAATATCAGATAAAGAGATGATAAAATTTGATTTTACAAAAAGCGACCAACTGGGAGGAGAAAAAGTATGTGACATCTCGTTGTCTATCATTGATGGAATGGGGGTAGAATATACAGATGAATTTAAAATACAGAACAACTATCAGGAAATTCTAGACGTCAATGCTGCAAAAAGATGCGCTTATAAAAAGAACGTTATTCAAGGTGTACAAATTAAAGATGGAGTTGCTCAACTGCAGTTAAAACTGAGAAAAACGTTCAACCGATCATTAAAGTTCATTTACTATGTGGAGGTGTAAGAGATGATTTATAGAAAAGATGCCAACTTTCCATATCCTGTTTTATCTGATACCTCTCACAGTTATGCTGCAAATCACTTTGATTTAGATGTGAACGTCAGTGAGAATGCAGACTATTACCATTTTAACTTTAATTATAAAATAGATTCGGAGTTTATAAGTGAGCAAATCAATAGAAGGAAGGCGCAATTAATCCTTATTATTCAATCAAAGGATAATAAATTTTATAATCTGAAACAAGGACAAAGAACCATAGAAATTCATAAGTCCCGTATCTCATTAAGCAAGCGTACTTCCGTTCAATTGCATATTCAAGCGTTAGAAGATATTAATTTTGCGAATAATGATGATTTAAACGAATTCTATATTCAATTTAGAGAAGAAGTGAATGTCCCTAAGTTCTCTTTATTAGGATATTCAAATGTAAATGTATTTGATGGCAGTATTACAAAACCTTTTGATCTCTTTGAAAAACGAGTGGATGAGAATTTGAAATCAGATATAAAAGTGGAGTTGGGACAGGAAACCATAATTATTCACTATAAAAACCCGGAGTTTCAGTTTAGCCATCTTCCTAAAAGCAATGTATTAAATAATCCTTATATCTATGCAGGATTATCCAAAGCACTGCAGGCTTTTATAATAAATAATAGTGATGATGGAGATGTTGATATTGAGGATATGCAGGAACCTGATGGGTCGCTGGATTTGAAGTTATATAATTTGATGAGGAAAAAAATGGTGACAGAATTGAATATGGATAATATAGATGAAATAATTTATATGATTTCCGACCGTATTATTGAAAAGTATACTGCTGCAGTAGAGGGGGTAATTATGGATGGAAGTTAAACTGCTAGCTAAAGGTTATAAGACATACGATACCTTATATCAGGATTTTCTTGAGGGTAAAATAAAAGAAAAAGAAGAATATTTTTCTAATGAAAAAGTCTATATTAGAGAAGCCCCTGATTTCCCAATCTATATGGGGAAAGGAAGTGAAGAAGAGAAAAAGAAGGACTTTCTCCAAGCTTTTTATGTGATTTCTCAATCTTATTTAAACACGGAAAGGGATCTGCTTCTTGATGAGACGTTCTGGCATTCATTATTGTTAAGTCACAAACGGAATTTTATATTAGATAAATACCCAGAAGTGGAGAATGAGAAAAGCAAATTCTATAGTATTGTTATGAAAAAGTTCGATTGGGAGAATTATATCTATAAAACCATATTAGGTGCACAATATATCAATGATAATATTCAAGATGAAGATGAACGTAAAAGGTTTTATGAATTAATAATAGAGAATCTGGATCTGTATAACTACATTATTAAATATGAGATATTTCGGAACGATAAATTTTTAGTTAATATACTGAGTATTATCGATGAACTTAATCTTTCAAAAGTGTTGAAGGCCAAAATCAAAGGTCGTGAAGATCTAGGGGACGATGAACGTGTCGGAAGGAGAGTCATCTTTGAATTTAATAAAAGTTATCCGATAGTTATGTCACCCATGCTTGATAAAGAAGAGCTTAAGAAGCTGTTTAAGGAATATTTAAGCTATTACTATGATATATCTCAAGTGTCTTCACAGGAAGGTAGTACCATAGAAGAATTAGAAATTAAAAAGTCTAAAGAAGTAGATGTTGTAGTTCAAACTTCTAGTTATGACTATTCTTATCAGGAGGGAAGTTACTTTGAGCCAAGTATTTCTACCCGTGAAAAAATGGCCGTCGATACAACTTTAAATGAAGAATCAGGATCCAAAGTGCCTCCCACATCTATTCAGGTTAAAAAAACTAAAGAAACGAATGAAGAAATGGAGTCTGAAGTACAAGATGAACTTCTTGCTTATTTGGAGAAACATAAGCTAGAGTACGTAGATCACCGTAGTAAAGGTGGATCTATTTGGGTGATAGGAGATAATAGGATTGAAGCATATTTAAAACCTTTAGAAGATGAAGGTATACGTTTTAGATTTAAGCCAGTTGGGGGTAAAGCCTCGAAAAATAGACCTGCCTGGTTTTGGTATGATAAGTAGCTTGGAATTGATTAAAAGGAGTACAAATATGTACTCCTTTTATTGAACCTTATATACAAAAGAAAGAAAACATGAATTTTGGATTGATCTGCCTCTCGATTAACACCTTAATTTCTTCCTTTAAAGTAACTAAACTACTAACTTTATATAACTTAAGTTAGAAATGGATCATCACAACAAATGATTTTTTAGAAGCTAATTTAATAGTTAGGGACTGACCGCACATGAGTTATTTCGACAAAATTAACTAATTTTTTACTTAAAATGAAAGGATTTAAATTTATAATATAGAATACATAGAAGAGGAAAGAGGACGAACAACCAGAAATTTACGGGGTGTATACATGAATGGGGAAAATAAACTAATTGTAAATACTGAACAGACGAATCTATTAAAAGAAATAACATCTTCACTGGAGACTTGCCAAAAATTTTATTTCAGTGTCGCTTTTGTAAATTTTAGTGGCCTTCAGCTTCTTCTCGACGCATTGAAGGAAGCAAAGTTAAGAGGAGTGAAAGGTAAGGTGATGACTTCTACTTATCTAAATTTCACGGATCCAAAAGCGCTGGATAAATTAAGGGAATTTAATAATGTTGATCTGAAGGTATTCGTAACAGATCGGAATGTTGGATTCCACACAAAAGCATACATATTTGAATATGAGGATTACTTTAAAGTGATGATTGGTTCCTCAAATATAACTCAGTCAGCTCTCAAAAGTAATGTTGAATGGAACGTGGAGATCATATCAAAAAATGAAGAAACATTCATCCAGCAGGTTATTTCAGAGTTTAATGGATTATGGGATCGTAGTACAATGGTGGACGATTTTTTCATCCATGATTATAAGCGATTTTTCAATAATATAGACAGAGTAGCTGCCTCGGGATCAGCTATCTATGAAAAAGCGGAATATATTGTTCCAAATTCAATGCAAAATCGTGCCATGGAAAATTTGCAAAGGCTAAGAGGACTGGGGGAAAAGAAAGCCCTTGTTATTGCAGCGACAGGGACTGGGAAAACATATATGTCAGCTTTTGACGTTAGAAATTTAAAACCCAAAAAGCTACTATTTGTAGTACATAGAGAAGAGATCCTTACTAAAGCAAAAGAAACCTATGAAAAGTTACTCCCTAATGAAGATATTACTTTTGGAATGTTAACAGGTACAAAAAAGGACTTTGATGCGGACTACGTCTTTGCTACAATTCAAACGTTATCTCGCTATTACCAAAACTTTGATCGCGGAAGCTTTGACTATATAATTTATGACGAAGCACATCATGCGACAGCCGATACCTATCAACATGTCATCGAATATTTTGAACCTGATTTTATGTTGGGCATGACTGCAACACCTGAGAGGGGAGACAGTCGTTCAATTTTTGAGATATTCGATTTTAATGTAGCACTAGAGGTCCGCTTACATGATGCACTTGAAGACGATATTGTGGTGCCCTTTCACTATTTTGGAATAACCGACATAGATGAAATTGATCTTAGCGATGTATCGGTTGATGATTTGGACGAAATAACGAAAAGGCTCAAGGTAAATGAACGAGTCGATTTTATTATTGAAAAAATGCGGTTTTATGGGCATGATGGAAAAATACGGAAATGTTTAGGATTTTGTGCAAGTAGAGAGCATGCCCGTTACATGGCAGCGGAATTCAATAGGCGAGGAATACCTAGCACTTATTTGACAGGAGAGGACTCGGTAAAAGCTAGAGAATTTCGGATAAGTGAATTAGAAGATGAAGAAAATGAGTTACAAGTAATCTTCACAGTTGATATCTTTAATGAGGGTGTCGATATTCCTTCTGTTAATACGGTTTTAATGCTTCGCCCTACTAACTCTCCGATTGTGTTTATTCAACAACTAGGACGGGGCTTAAGAAAATATCAGGATAAATCTTTTTTAACAGTACTCGATCTTATCGGTAACCACACAAAAACATTTTTGATTGCTATTGCTTTAAATGGTAGTCGATATTACGATAAAGAAAGTTTAAAGGTGGCCATATCAACAGGGTTTGCACATCTTCCCGGTGCTACACATATTCAAATGGATAAAATATCACAGGAAAGAATTCTAGCACAAATCGACCAAGAGAAGTTCACTTCGATGAAATATTTAAAAGAAGAATATTTTGAGTTTAAAAAAATGAACCAGGGGCGTGTCCCTGATTTGCTAATGGATTACTATAAATACGATGGAGCACCTAATCCGGTCAGGTTCATCGTAAAAGAAAAATCTTACTTAAATTTCGTTGCCAAGGTGGAAAAAGATCAACAGCTTAACCAGCTACTCGCCAATGAAACTTTTGAGAAGACATTGAAATGGCTTTCTGGAATGCTTCCTTTAAAGCGAATTTATGATTTTATAATTATAAATTATTTAATAGAGAACCAATCTATTACATTTAATCAAGCAAAACACGAAATCCTGAAATGGGTTAAAAAAGTAGATGATGATAGTACTTATCATGCAATGGAGTTCTTAAATCAGAATTTTTTTGATGATACACAAAAAAGTAGAACACCAAAGTTAGCAAAAATGGATGGTGAACAACTAAGCAGAACCGATACATTTGAAAAACTATTAACAAATCCTAACTATGCAAGGTATCTAATAGATTTGGTTGATTATGGCTTATTCCGATATGAACGAGAATTTGGGGGAGATTATTATGGCGTACCTCACTTTAAGCTATACGAACAGTATCAAATGATGGATGCGGCACTACTTTCAAACTATAGAAAAAGTCATAGTTCATATCGAGGATCTGGTTTACTTTCGAATGGTAATGACTATTTCCTATTTATCGACCTTCATAAAGAAGCGGATATTAAGGAAAGTATTAACTATAATGATAAGATTATAGATCGAAAGCATTTTCAATGGGAGACGCCAAATAATACATCACAGAGTTCTGAACGAGGCAAGAACATTATCTTTAATAAGGATAGAGGAATCAATTTACACATTTTTGTCCGTAAATATAAAGAAATTGAGAAGAACAGTGTAGAACCATATATTTATATTGGTCAAGGAAATACTATTTCATATAGTAGTGAACGTCCCATTGAGGTTCAATTAGAATTGGAACATAAAATTCCACCACAACTTTATACAGAACTTACAGAAAAAGTATAGGCTGCTTCATATGAAGTAGCCTATACTTCTTCGACCAGCTTTCCTACCGCAGGAATATCCGCTGGTGCCCATACAAGTGATTTCAGATTTTCACGTTTTAACCACACCAGTTTTGAATGCTCGCTTAAAGTGGGTTCTCCTGTAACGAGTTTAGCCTTCATTGCCACTAAGTTAATAATAAAACTATCATATTCATGAATGTTTTCGTGAAAGACATCTGAAGCACTAATCTCACAAGAAAATTCTTCTTTAATTTCACGTTCTAACGCTGTATGTAATTCCTCGCCTTTCTCCACCTTGCCACCAGGAAATTCCCACATATTTGCAATAGACATTTCCGGTGAGCGAAGTGCGCACAACACTTCTTTATGTTCGTTTTCAATTATAGCTGCGACAACTTTTATAGTCTTTTTCAAGATAATCCACCTTTCTTTATTCGCTGATAATCTAGCACAAGTTCTATAATATATAGTACTTTACTAGCATATTACATATAGACTAAGTATTCCACCATTATAAGGTAGGTCATATTTTGAAGAAAAGGGAGGGATAGGGCGAGGATGCTGTAAAAAGCTGGGGTAGGCAGACCAGGAGGAAATTAAAGGATGAAAAAGATGTTTTAGTAAGGCTCTATAAATAACAAAATATCAAATTTGAAGCTGAATATCTCCCTCAAGAACTGGGGGAGATTTGTTCGATGAATCCACATAAAAAGGATGGTAATCATGAATTACATAAAAGAGATCAACGCATTTTACGATCATATTGAACGAAATCCATTATCCGCTTCCGCAGTAACGTTATGGCATGCTCTGATGCATATAAATAACAAGGCCATGTGGGTGGAGTCATTTACCGTAGCAGCACCAGTTCTACGATTAAAATCGGGACTCACGGATAGTTCGTTCAAACGAGCAAGGACCGAGTTAAAAGAAAAAGGCTATATCAATTATCACTCACGGAATAAAAATCAGGCACCAGTGTATCAAATGGCTAGTCTTACTTCGGGTCTGGACCAGGGGATGAACTGGGGTATGAATCAGGAAGCGGACCATGGGGTGGCCGGGTGTTCAAATCACCATTCAGGCCAGGATTCAAACCAACCTATGAACCAGGTTGTGGACCACCATACGGACCAGGGAACTGACCCATTAATTAAACAAAAGAAAGACAAAAAAAACGAGACAATACAAAACAAAATGATATTGCTGAAACTACAGACGCGTTTGCGTTTTACCCAGCCCGTATTTATCTGACGCATTGCAAATTTGGGTGAATGATATGGGAGAAGATCTCGTCTTGGAAGCTATGAAGCGAGCGTTAGAGCGAGGTAAAGGGAATTGGGGTTATGTACAGGGTATTCTGCAAGTCTAGGTGAAGAAGGGAATCAATACTGTTGAGGCGGCAAAAGCTGAGGAGGTGGAGTTTCGCCGGAGTCAACATCGACAGCAGCGTTCTTATGTCGCTGAGACAAAGGAAGTGGTCCCAGACTGGTTTAGAGAGCAAAAGCGAAAAGAGAAACTAAAGCGGGAGCAGGAAATGTTGGAACGAGAGTCACATGACCCAGCTGCTGAACGAGAAGAAGTGGAGAGGTTGTTAGCAGCTTGTAGGGAAGGGAGAGAAGTTCGTGAGGGGTAGTTTTGTGTAATATCGTAGCAATTCCTACTTAGATTGGCATGTGAGTGGAGTGTTTAAAGGACAGGAAGATATGTTGTTTAAGTATTAAAGACAATACATCTCTCATGTCTTTCGATGGTAATAAAAAAGGAGAGGACTTCTTCATGATATTTCTCTCCCTTTTATTTCACCGAACTAACCAGAAAGAGCTATACCTTTTGACGCGGCAGTGCGTCGATAGCAATCAATGCCATCTGTAAAAGTAGCTGATCATTCGTATTTGTGGGATCAAGATTCGTTAAATCACGAATTATATTTATTCTATATCGTACGGTGTTTTTGTGTAAAAATAACGCATTTGCTGTATTATCATAGTTTGCATTGTGATTTAAAAAAGCTTTTAAAGTTGTTAAAAGATCGCTATTACGTTTTTTATCATAGTTCATGATCTCCTGAAGGTATTCTATGGCAAGGTTCTCTGCCTCAACCCGAGGACTTTCAGAAAAGAGTATTCGCTCTACATTTAATTCATTGAAGCTTTCCATATATAAGGGGATTTTTTTATTCATATTAGTCTTTTTTGGCATGTTTTTATACGCCACTTGTAAAGCTAATATAGCTTCGTTGTAACTAACAGATAAATTATCATTAGAATTTGATCTACCAATACCTCCATAAAAAGATGTTATAGTATCATTTGTGATTAATCGCTCCAATTTATTTTGAAGTGTTTCCGGCTCTATTTCGCCTGGTATTAGTAGTGTGAAACGGTTATGTGGATCGAAACCAATGAGTGTATCTGGTAATAGCCATCTCAGTTCAATCTTGAATTCTTCCAGTATATTAGCTTTCTTTTGCCATAAAGGCATATCATTTTTTCCTTTATAATTACTTAAATTACAATCTAACAAAACTACATTATAATTATCCTTTAAATCCCAGTTTACTTCTTTTGCACGTCTAAATAAAACTTCTGGTTCTAGATGTGAATCGTTTAATAATAGAGCTAGATAATCATTTCGAAAACGCTGAAAAGTTGTAGAGACAGTTCTAATTCGTTCTATTTCTAGAGAAGTTATTACTGCGGTTTGTTCCAGAGCTGCTTTTTCCCATGTATGGAGATTTGATTTTACTCCCCACAAAAAAACTCCACCTTCTATATGTTCTGAACCATTAATCCATCTGACAGTAGAATCCATATCTTGTAATTCAATTCCTTGTATTGTTTGACCTTTTCCATAACAATGTGATGAAATAATATCCTTAATTTCCTTCTCAGTAATTATAGAATCGGGAAAATTAATTATTTTATTAAAGTTTCTTAGGTATATGGTCAATGGAACATTGGTAATCTGATGAAGTAAGTGTGCCAGATCTTGTAAATCTCCTTTCATTTCCATATGATTATGAAATTGTTCATATACTTTATGGGTCATCTCTAGATCGTATTGATGTTGTCTATTGAGCTGTGTGATTATCGGATTAATAATATCTGTCCATGAAAGGTTATCATGAAGTGCAACAATTGGTAACTTTTTTTTATCTGCATAGGAAACTACTTCTTTGGGTATGTAAGGGATATACCTTCCTAATTTAAACCCTAACCCGGAGCAATTTTTTTCTGCAAGCATCTCCAATAAATACAGAAGTTCTTCTTCCCAATTCTGTTTTCTTGTAAAAGGGTAACCGGTTGTAAAGATAAAATCCCCATTCTTACACCATTTGTAGCCATCTGGTGCATCGATAAAGGTAGCATTTAATACTATTTTTTTAAGCCCTTCATGGCCCGCTATAACTTCTGTTTTATGAAAAGCACTTAGTTGAAACATTTCATTCACGTTCATTATAATCTCCCCCCGTGTTTACAATTTTAGAAAACCTTATTCACCATAATTTTAATATAATTGAATATTGTTTATAAAAACAAAAAACATCAAAAATCTTGTATCAATATACAACTGTATTCGTGTTACAATATACAAAATCCTCTAATTATACTAAAAATTTAGTTAATATTGTTCTGCAGTACAATTAATTGTTATAGAAAGGTTGTCTGGATACATGAATATACAACGGGAAGGAGCTATTGAGCTTCTACAAAGTCTAATTCGAATAAATAGTGTAAATCCACCAGGAAATGAACTTGAGGTTGCTGAAGCATTAGTTGAATATGCTAAAGATGCTGGATTTAACCCAGAAATGAAAAAGCTATCATCTAATCGTGCAAATGTTGTCATTCATTTAGAAGGAAAAGATTCAAAGCGTGCTCCACTTATTCTAAGTGGACATCTTGATACTGTCCCTATTGGTTATAATCGCTGGGAACAGGATCCTTACTCTGGAAAAATTGTGGATGGGAAATTATTTGGTCGAGGAGCTTCTGACATGAAGAGTGGTGTGGCTGCACTAGTAGAAGCAATGGTTTTGTTAAAAAAGTCAGGTGTTGTTCCCGGAGCTGATATTATCTTTGTGGGAACAGCTGGAGAAGAGGTGGATTGCATTGGTGCTTCAAAACTTATAGAAGATGGAACTATCAAAAATGCAGGAGCAATGGTCATTGCAGAACCAAGCAATGGAGAAGTATTCAGTGCACATAAGGGTGCGTTGTGGCTCGAAATTAAGACATTTGGGAAAACAGCACATGGATCGATGCCGAATCAAGGGACAAATGCAATTACTCATATGAATGAGTTAATCAATAAGCTGAAGGAATATAAATTTTCTTACCAGAATGAACATCACTTGTTAGGTAAGCCAACACTTAATATAAGTACGATAGATGGAGGTGTTAAAACAAATGTAGTTCCTGATCAATGTACAATGACCATCGATATACGCTCAATACCTGAGGTCTCTCATGAAAGCGTTATCAATGACATGCATCATATTCTCGATGATTTGGGAAATGAAATTGAAAGTTTTAATGCAGAATTAAATGTAAAAAATAATTTACCAGCAGTTGGAAATGCAAAAAATGATAATTTTGTTCAATTAGCCTTAGATGTTAATCATGAATTAAATGGAGTAGCAAGAGAAGAAAAAGGAGCAAATTATTATACAGACGGTTCCATTTTTGGTCCATCTTTAAACATCCCGATTATTATTCATGGTCCTGGTGATGAAAAACTGGCACATCAACCTAATGAATATGTTGAAATTGAACAGTACATTAAAGCAATTGCTTATTATATAGAATTAGCAAAAAGGTTTTGAATTTCAATTCATGCTTTAAGGAGGTGGTTAATAGTTCGAGTAGTGGAAAAGTAAATTTGAGGATAATTAGAGGAAGAAATATAACAAGTGCAAATGGTAATCCTAAATTTTTGACGACTCAAAAATCGCTAAACAGGTTTGGGGGATATTAATCTTGTGAAGATAAAGGTGAATATAAAAGACCATAGGGTGGGTGGGACTTGGCGATACTTTAAAAGAAGATTTAAAATCGGGGAAAAATGCAAATAAAAATTACTGAATCTCGATGAAATTACCTAAAAAATCAGTAGATGAACCTCAAAAAATAGTAATAAAAGTTTGTTTTTAATACATTATTGTAAAAAACTATATTTGGTATTACATGGCTTATAAACTAGTTTTTTATTGAGTTATTAACCATTTCTAAAAGGAGAGGTGATTAAAGTGAAACAAGATAATCACATTCAAGAAGACCCTAGGTATGTGATCTGTACAAGAGAAATGTTTACAGTACTTGGCTTTTTTATAGTAAATTTATTAATCGTTATTGGGCTTTCTATGGGTATAGGTTTAAATAAACCAGCAGATGAGGTCAAACTTATTATGGGTTTTCCAGATTGGTTCTTTTGGAGTAGTTTTATTGGTTCAATTATTTTAATTATTTTAACGTATCTAATGGTAAAATTTCTTTTTACCGAAGTATCTTTAGAGGATGAGGAGTGAAAATATGCAGTGGGATGTTTTAATACCTATAATACTTTATTTGCTTTCTACATTTTTAGTTGCGGGATATTATCGTAAATATCTAACAAAAAATAAAAAGTCATTTGAAGAAGAGTACTTTGTTGGTGGAAGAAGTTTGGGCCCTGTTGTTCTTGCATTTACTATGATGGCATCGGCTGCTAGTGCTGGGACATTTATAGGAACCCCTGGTTTAGCGTATGATGTTGGATTTAGTTGGATTCTTGCAGTAATTACTCAATTAGCGATGGGCGTATATATTTTAGGCTTGTTAGGGAAAAAATTTGCAATTGTAGCTAGGAAAATTAAGGCCGTTACTTTAACTGATTTCCTACGTGCAAGATTTGAAAGTAAAATTGTTGTCGTTGGAAGTGCTCTAGGAATAATTATCTTTATTACAGCTTATATGGTTGCACAGTTTGCTGGAGGAGCTAGAATTTTAGAAGCTGTGACTGGAGTTCCATATCAGACTGGCGTAATTATATTTGGACTTGCAGTAGTTGCCTATACGACTTTTGGTGGGTTTCGAGCAGTTGCTTTTACAGATGCCATACAAGGTTTGTTAATGATTGTTGGTGGAATTGTTCTTTGGATAGTATTCATGATAAAGACTGATGGTTTTGCTATCCTGGTGACTCAACTGGCTGAGACCAATCCAGAAATGGTCACGCTACCCGGAGGTAACGGCACGACACCAGCAATGCTTTTCTCTTATTTCCTTATTTTTGGTATTGCAGCAGTGGGTATGCCGCATGCATCTGTCCGGGGTATGACTTATAGAGACAGTAAATCTATGCACAAGGCTATAGTACTTAGTACGGTGATCATGGGGTTATTTACAATTGGATTCGGAGTACTGGGCCCTGTAGCAAAGGTTTTGTACCCAAATATAGAATCTGCTGATTTAACCGTTCCTATCATGGTATTAGATCTGATGCCAGGTTGGCTTGCTGGGTTAGTTCTAGCTGCCCCAATAGCAGCAGTTATGTCTACAGTCGACTCTATGCTATTGGTTACAACATCTTCGATTGTCAAAGATTTGTATATGAACTATGTGAACCCTAAGGCAACTCAAAAGAAAATACAAAAACTTTCTTACATGACAACGTTATTCGTTGGGGTAGGCACGGTGTTATTAGCTTTAACACCCCCAGAATATTTACAATTAGTAGTTGTATTTGCAATGGGTGGCTTAGAGGCAACATTCTTTGTACCTATTTTGTTTGGTTTGTATTGGAAAAAGGCAAATAAATATGGAGCTATTGTGTCAATGTACACAGGGTTGTTATCCTATATCGCTATTACACAATGGTGGCCAAACCTTTTAGGGGTACATCCAATTGCGATTTCATTGGCACTTGCTATTGCAGCCATGATAGTTGTTAGTTTAATAACACCTGCTACTCCTCAACATATTATACAAAAATTTTGGGGAAAGACTACTCAACAATCATCGAATAAATCAGTTATATAGGATACTAAGGGGAGGTAGAGTAATGTTAGATGTTTTGATTAAAAATGGCTTTGTAGTTGATGGAATGAATAATCCATGGACGAAGTTGGATATTGCTATAAAAAATGGGAAAATCATAGAAATGCGAAAATCTATAGATGAAAATGCAAGTAAAATTATCGATGCAACTAATAAGGTAGTAAGTCCGGGGTTTATTGATACACATGTACATTCTGATCTCCTATGTACAGATCCAGAGATTCACCAAATAAAATTAAAACAAGGAGTAACGACCGAACTTTTGGGACAAGATGGGATCTCTGTTGCACCTGTAAATGAAAATACAAAGCCACTGTGGCAAAAGCAATTAAAAGGATTAAATGGTGATATTGGTGATTGGAATTGGTTTAGGGTATCAGAGTATATAAACTTTTTGAAAGAGTCTAATACCTTAGGGAATCTAACCTATTTAGTCCCTCATGGAAATGTAAGAACATTGGTTATGGGATTTGAAAAGAGAAAATCTACAAAACAAGAGATGATAGAGATGAGAAAACATGTGGAAGAAGGGATGGAAGAAGGTGCTTTTGGTTTTTCGTCGGGACTTGTCTACCCACCAAATGTTTTTTCTGCTACTGAAGAATTAATCGAAATATGTAAAGGTGTAGCAAAATATGATGGTTGTTTTGTTGTTCATATGAGAAATGAAAGCTTTAATATTTTGGAAGCCTTAGAAGAAATGATACTAGTGGCAAGAGAATCAGGGGTAAGATTACACATTTCACATTTAAAGGTTATTGGAATTAAAAACCGGCAGTATTATCCAGCAATATTAGAAAAGATGAAAAGTGCTCGAGAAGAAGGAATTGAGATAACCTTTGATCAATACCCATATACCGCCGGATCAACTGTATTTCATGCAATTTTACCTCCTTGGATGCACGATGGAGGTTCAGAGAAAATGGTCTCTCGTTTAAAAGATTTAAGTATCCGTCAAAAATTAAAAAAGGAAATACAAGAGAGTAAGGACTTTGAGAATTGGGTTTTTAATTGTGGTTGGGACAATATTATCGTTTCCTCTGTCGGAAGTAATAGAAACAAAGTATATGAAGGAAAAAGTGTTACTGAAATATCTGAATTGAAAGATTCGGAACCAGCTGATACCGCATTTGACCTTCTTATAGAGGAAGAAGGAAATATAACAATGATTGTTCATTGGGGATTAGAAGAAGACATTGTTACAGCTATGAAGAGCCCCTATCATATTGTAGGTTCTGATAGCATTTTTGGGGGGAAGCCACATCCCAGATTATCGGGAACCCAGCCAAGAATTCTTTCTAGATATGTTAGAGATAAAGGTGTTTTACGTCTAGAGGAGGCAATTCATCATATGACTGGTTCCCCCGCTCAACTATTACGATTAGATAAAAGAGGCGTTTTGCAGAAAGACTATTGGGCAGATATTGTGATTTTTGATCCGAACACTGTCTTAGATCAAGCGACTTTTGATGAGCCAACATCAGAGCCTTCAGGAATAAACTATGTACTTGTTAATGGTGAAATATGTGTTGAAGAAGGTCTATGTAATTTAAAAGGTCATGGTGAGGTATTGACTAACAATCAAAGAGTTAGTAGTCTGTCCTAATTACTCATGGTTTTAAAGTAATAAATTTTATAACTGTATTATCAAACTAAGATAAACACCCACCTATAGAAAGGATGAAATAGCAAATTTTTTCTCAAAAAAAAATAGATTTTTTTCGAAATAAATATCCAATCCTTAGAGAAATTATAGAAAAACACCCAATTATCTGGTTGAACAGTCACCTGAAACCTAACAGTAAGCAAACGTCAACAACTTTAAATATGCAAAGCATCAACGAGGCGGAGGAGTTATGGCAACGTTTTGCACCATTTTTAATGAAGGAATTTCCTGAAACTAATAAGGGTAATGGAATTATCGAATCTCCCTTAAGGGAGATTGACAATATGAAAGGTGCAATGGAAGATATATTTTCCACTAAAATTGGTGGGAATCTCTATTTAAAATGTGATAATGAACTGTCAATTGCTGGATCAATTAAGGCCAGAGGTGGTTTCTTTGAGGTTTTACATTATGCGGAAACACTGGCAATCGAAGCTGGTCTAATCACGAAAAGTGACAACTATGAGGTCTTTTCGAGTCAGACATTTAAAACGTTCTTCCAACAATATAATATTGCGGTTGGCTCAACTGGGAATTTAGGCTTAAGTATTGGAATTATTGCTGCTAAGCTAGGATTTACAGTATCTGTTTATATGTCTCATGATGCAAAACAGTGGAAAAAGGATCTCCTACGTAACAAGGGAGCTACTGTTTATGAGCTTGAAGGTGATTTTAGTGAGGCGATTTCTGCTGGCAGACAGAAGACACTTACGGATCCGAATGGGTATTTTATTGATGATGAAAGTTCCGAATATTTATTTTTAGGGTACAGCACAGCTGCGATTCGCCTGAAAAGGCAACTTGATAAAAAGGGTGTTAAAATAGATCGAGAACACCCCTTATTTATTTATCTTCCTTGTGGGGTAGGTGGTGCACCTGGTGGAATAACATTTGGCTTAAAACAAATTTTTGGGGACCATGTACATTGCTTCTTTGCCGAACCAGTACATTCGCCAGCAGTTTTAATTGGTTTGGTAACTGAAGAAAAGGAAAAAGTTAGTGTTCAGGATTTTGGAATTGATAACAAAACCGAAGCAGACGGTCTTGCTGTAGGAAGACCTTCGAAGTTTGCGTCTTCTATCAGTGATCATCTAGTAAGTGGAATATATACAATGGAAGACACCATATTGTTTAATTTGCTCGCATTACTAGTCGATAATGAGAATATTTACCTCGAACCCTCAGCTACAGCAGGACTTGTAGGTCCCTATAAAGTTGATCAATCTGATTATATGAGGAAACATAAGATTGATCCTACAAATGTAAGACATATTGTTTGGGCAACTGGAGGCGGACTTGTTCCTAAAGAGGAAATGGAAGTATTTTATAGGAAGGGTAGAAAGTAGACAAGAAAATGCTAAAATAACAAAAAATCAGAGATGCAGATATTATTAGCACTGTATCTCTATTTTTTGGGTGAAGGGTGGTAAAGATTTCCTAAAGGCGGTACTAACAAGGAAAGTTGTGGGATCTAGTAAAGTAACAGTGTGGAAAGAGTGAGAACTAGATATTTATATGATGAGCAAAAAATATGCGGTGGTGAGATAAACAAATAAGGTAAATATGTTTTATAACACTTCTATTCTAGTACCTAAGATCAAATCCAGTGGTTCCATTCTCAAGTACTATTTCCTTATCTGGAATAAATTTACTTTGCTAAGTTGTTTACCTGGAAATTTGGTATAGAAAAAAGTTTAAATTTAGACATTTTATTTTCCTTTAAAATAGGGTTAGACTACTAAAATAAAGATGGTAGATTCGTATAGATTTGGGGTTAGATAGGTGATAATCCAACATTTTATTTAGAACTTAAAAGCGGATATTTTTTATAATAAAATTATTATAGTAAGGAGTTTTATTATCGCACTAATAACTAATATAAAAAGAATAGAAAAAGAAAAAAATACTGTTCATAAACAAGTCGACACCACTTACTCTAGTTTCCTTGAAAAAAATGGGGATTTATACTTTCAAATTGACACTTATGGATCTAATGATAGGCAAATGCAAGGAAAGATAAGTCAGTCTATTCAATTGGACAAGAATGCTGCGAAGGAGTTAATTAAACTACTAAAGAGTGAATTCAAAATCTAAACGTATTTAATTGTCTCCTTACCTAGTCTCAGGTTACACATTTTTTTGTACCCCCTAAATGATACCATGAAATCATACTAAGTAAGGGGGCAATTAAAATGAAGAAATTATTTACTGGATGTTTAACTGCTATTGGGGCAGTTGTCGTTTTAGGTATTATTATAGCACTATTTTCAGGTGGTGATGATTCACCGGATACTGCATCAGGAGATAACGGTGATACGAAGCAGGAAGAGACTTCTGACAATAATGGCCAGGAACAAGATAAAAGTGAAGAAGGAAACGTCAAGAAGGCAGGCGTTGGTGAAATAGCTACCGTTGCAAATGTAGGTTTTACAGTTGATAATGTAAAAACTACTGGTGAAATTGACAGTGGAAATGAATTTGTTGAGAATGCTACAACAAGTGGCAAATTTGTCATTTTGGATGTGACGGTTAAAAATGACCAAAAGGAACCTCTAACAATTGATTCCAGTTATTTTAAAATCAAGTCAGCTGACGGAACAACATATGAGCCTATTACGGATGGTCAGGTTATGATGGCGATGGGCGATAGTATGGGAGACTTTTTCCTGACACAAATAAATCCAGGTCTAAGCAAATCAGGTAAAGTTGTTTTTGAAGTATCGAAGGATCTGAAATTAAAAGATTCAGTTCTGCACAGTCAGACAGGATTCTTTGGCACAGAAAGCATTGAGATTAGTCTGAAGTAAAAATTGGATACAGCTACTTCTATAGGGGTTGCTGTCATGAGTGGGATAAACCTAGGTGTGGGTTTATCCCTTTTATATAGGAACAATTAACATCATTCCTTTACAATCCGATAATAGAACTAAATAAATTTTAGGGGAATGATTCGTTTGCTTGGTCTGTTTAAGAAGAAGGAGAAACTTCAATCAATACCAAAAAAAGAACAAACTAGTAATAAGAAAAACAATGAAGTGATGGCAGGCAGAAAATGGGAAATTGGCGAGTATAAAATTGATATTCAACTGTCACAGCTCCCAAAAGAGTACATTTATCTTAATGATAGTATGATCAAAAATGAAAAGTCGGCATCCGGCTACTCACAGATTGACCATCTTGTCCTAACGCCATATGGCATTTTTGTTATTGAGACAAAGAATTACCAGGGTACGATTTATGGTGGCAGAAACAGAAAACAGTGGCTTATCAATGGAAAGTTTAAAATGATAAACCCGGTCATACAGAACTATGGCCATATCCAAGCGCTTAAAACGCTTGTAGATAAGAAATTTCATTCTAGTTTTATTTCGCCGGTATCATTTACAAAACGCTGTAAGCTGAAAATCGACATGGACTTAAGAGCAATCTCAGCAGATGAGATGGTCATATATGACTTTTATCTTACTGAAACGATCAATAGAAAAGTAGCGATTGCTAAATTGAAGGATAAAGAGCCTTTGTTATCAGAGGCGGATATTCAACAAGTATACAATACATTATCTGAAGCAAACATTACTGATCCAACGATAAGAGAAGAGCATAATAAAAGTTTGAAAGAGAAGACCAGCACGAATAAATCAGCAGCTGCTAAATGTGTTGTTTGCAGTAAACCTGTTTCACAAAAGGTGAAGGATTATTGCATGGCAAACAAAAAGTTCGAAGGGAAAGTTTATTGCTATGAACATCAAAGAAGTTGATAATATACAAAAATTGAGTTAATGGAGTGTGAAAAGAAATGGCATTATATCTAGGTCATAAACCACTTATAGAAGGGGAAAAAATTGTTCTTAGACCTTTTAAGGATGAAGACTTTCCTTTTATAGAAGAATGCTTGAAGGATTCCGAAGTATTAAAATTGACAGGAAGCAGTTCGGGGTTTAATAGAGAATCAATTCTCCAATGGTATAATACAAGAAATGAACAAACTGATCGCTTGGATCTTGCTATTGTTGACCAATCCCAGGGCTTACTAGTGGGAGAGGTAGTGGTCAATTTATACGATGAAAAAAATCATAGCATGAATTTTAGGATACTTATTGGACCAAGGGGAAGAAATCGTGGGTTAGGAACTGAAACAACTCAACTTATAATTGATTATATATTTAACAACACTACACTTAACCAACTTACTTTAAGTGTTTTTGATTTTAATCCAAGGGCCAAGTATGTTTATGAAAAGGTTGGCTTTGAAATAGAAAATATTGATAAATACGATCTAGAATTTGAAGGAGAATGGATAGATTCTATTAATATGAAACTGACAAAAGAAAGTTGGTTGAAAAGAAAAAACTCATAAAAATAATCTTGAGCAGATTATATTTCCTAAATAATGATCATCAGCAAACGAGCGGGCTAATCGAATAAATCGTCCTTCTGAATCGGGCCCATTTTGTGGAATAAGCAGGAGTCTCCTATGGACTGTTGAAATAGTATTTATATCTGATCTTTTACTTGGCTTCAGGTTGCTAAAGGTGAACCGACAAAAGGGAATGGTCGAGACCACTGAAAAACGACTCCTAAAATTTGGGAATTAAGGAATAAGATTGATATAAACGCAGAAAAAACCTCCGTTATTTGGTATAATAGAGTTAACCAAAAACTACTACCAAACACACAACGGAGGTTTTTTCTATGC
>JBDNGJ010000050.1:0-107380 GCA_041689365.1 Virgibacillus sp. | reverse complement strand
TGTTAATTATATTCTATTGATTCATTTTTTAAATGTCAAGTAACTTTTTAGATAATTTTGAATAATTGATAAGACCCCTACTTCTTACCGTTTACACCTTTCCTGAACTTTAACTTTCCCAGCATAAAATGAACGCATAAACCTTGAGGGAAAAAGAAAGGCTGAACATTCACTACTTAAGTTGACGTTGGATCAACGGTACGTAGTTGAAATGAACTGCTAATAATCTCTATAAACTCTCTCCCGCCGTCCGGGGTCGCTACGGGCGGACGCTTTCCGCGGGCACGACCTCAGCCTCCTCGAGAAGACCACTCTTCGGGGTCTTCGGAACGTGCTATTCCCGCTGGAGTCACCGTCCTCCGCTCAACCGGACTAGTGTAGTGCTGTCACACATTTATTATTATGGCGATTTTAACTCCAGTCAATATCGAAGGAAATACACGTAGACTCCTGTGGGTCGGCTAAAGACGGCCACGTCCTGTGGCCAACGCCGACACTAGAACGTCGTGTTCGTCGAGCTGAGGCCTAGATGAGACTACGTAGCGACGTAGGAGCAAGAAGGCTCATCAGCCGCCCATGGAAAGCGTGGTGTATTTCCGGAGCGGCATTATAGCACTCATACTTGTTAAAAAGTACGTCGCATTTTATATCTTATGTGTACAAAAAAAGGTAACAATTAAAAACGTTCTGAGATTATTAAGATAGCTGTTTAAGCTTATTCTATAGATGCGAAATTTAAGTAACTATTATTTCATCAGTGCGACTATGGTTTAAGCCTTAATTTTCTAAATTATTTGCACGAAATATATTCTTTAGCTACACTAATAGTAAGGTGAAGGAGGGTGAAGAATAATGGAAACACTTCAAATTGGACGAGCAAAACTGACATGGTTAAATGGTGGGGTGAACTTCCTGGACGGAGGTGCAATGTTTGGTGTTGTTCCAAAAGCATTGTGGAGTAAGAAATATCCACCAAATGAAAAAAACCAAATAGAATTGAGAACGGATCCGATACTGCTTCAGGTGGATGGAAAAAACTACTTAATAGATTCTGGAATGGGAAATGGAAAATTAACAGAAAAACAATTACGTAATTTTGGTGTACTAGAGCAGTCATCTATCGATCAATCACTTGCTGAACTGGGATTAACAGTTAAGGATATTGATGCAATGTTAATGACGCACTTGCATTTTGATCATGCATGTGGACTAACCAGAAATGTGGACGATACATATCAACCTGTGTTTGAAAACGCGACTATTCATGTATCGGCAGTGGAATGGAATGAAATGCGAAACCCAAATATTCGATCGATAAATACATATTGGGAAGAAAATTGGAAGCCAGTTCAGGATCAAGTACAGCCGTTTGAAAATGAAATTACGATAGTTGATGGGCTAAAGATGATTCATACAGGTGGACATAGTGATGGACATTGCATCCTGGTTTTTGAAGATGGAGATGAGGCGTTTATCCATATGGCTGACATAATGCCAACCCATGCGCATCAGAATAAATTATGGGCACTTGCATATGACGATTACCCGGTAACTTCTGTGCATCAGAAAGAAAAATGGATGGAATTTGGTTATCAGAAAAAAGCGTGGTATACGTTTTATCATGATGCTTATTTACGTGCAATTAGGTTTGATGAATCAGGAAAAAGAATTGATGAAATTGAACGGACGCGATATGACTATAAATAAGGCTGTTTTCTAAAAGGGTAATGCTTTTGACACAAAATTCATAAAGTGTAATACAGACTAATTGCTTTGTGTGGCTCCCTGACACGCAGCAGGAATATACTTGGACCCGAGCCCTGAAGTGCTAGTTTATAACGTGGCCGTACTAATTCTGCCTCGCTCGCAAAGAAGCTGAAGCGTTTCCCTAAGGTGCGCGAAGTGTATTTTCGCAGTGGTGCCATAACACTTACCTTAAAGGATGGCAGTAAATCACAATAGTGTTACGTCTCAGTTTATATCAACTGTGGTGGTTAAAGTTATAAAATTTAAGAGCATAAATAATTATAAAAAGCCATCTGTCAGAAGATGGCTTTATTATCTATTATGCTGTTTGTACGGCACCAATTACAGCGCCTGTTTCTACATCTACATAAAACTCATATTGTTTATTTTCGCCATCGATGTTTCGCGTAACTCCACCACGATAGGCATTATACAATAAACCATTCTTTTCAACTTCCTCTGGTTTCATATAAATCCATGATCCACTAATCGGGCCCTGTTTTTTAAAAGTCTCTTTTGCCTGTTTCAAGGCCTTCTCAGGGGTTATCTTCTGGTATTGATCAACTTGCTGTTTTGCGAGATATCCTACTGCAACACCTAAACCTGCTGCAAGAGCTGCTTTTTTTACATTCATTTTATCTTCACCTCTTGAAATAAATTTCTTTATAGTAGTAACTAGAGTCTAATTTAATAATAAGTATAACTGAAATAAATTAAAATAGAAACTAATACACAAATGTAGTTGATTGGTGGAAAGGAAGAGCCATTTTCCGTTATACTTATCTTATTACATATAAATACAGATGGAGGAATACAGATGAATCAGGAAACAACAGAATTATTCAGAACACTCACAGAATTACAGGGAGCACCTGGTAATGAGCATTTAGTCCGTAAGTTTATGAAGGAAGAACTTGGTAAATATTCTGATGAGATAATCCAGGATAATCTTGGTGGCGTTTTTGGTGTAAAAAACGGTGATGGACCTCGCGTTATGGTAGCTGGCCACATGGATGAGGTTGGTTTTATGGTCACCCAAGTTACTAAGAATGGTATGATTCGCTTTCAAACGCTTGGTGGCTGGTGGAGCCAGGTGCTATTAGCCCAACGTGTTCAGGTTATGACAGAGAATGGCCCTGTAACTGGCGTGATTGGGTCAACCCCTCCACACAATTTAACGCCGGAACAACGGAAAAAGCCGATGGAAATCAGTAACATGCTTATCGATATTGGTGCAGATGATCAGGAGGATGCTGAAAAAATCGGCATTAAACCTGGACAACCTATTGTGCCAATTTGCCCATTTACACCTATGGCCAATGAGAAAAAAATTCTTGCTAAGGCGTGGGATAACCGTTATGGCTGTGGTCTTTCTGTTGAATTACTAAAAGAACTAAAAGATGAGAAACTGCCGAATCAATTGTTCTCAGGTGCAACTGTTCAGGAAGAAGTAGGTCTGCGTGGTGCACAGGTAGCAGCAAATATGATTAAACCGGACATTTTTTATGCGCTTGATGCGTCACCAGCTAATGATATGTCAGGTGATGATAAAGAATTTGGCCAACTGGGTAAAGGCGCTTTGCTCCGTATATTTGATCGTACCATGATAACCCATCGTGGTATGCGGGAATTTATTTTGGATACGGCAGAATCTAATAATATTCCTTACCAGTATTTTGTTTCTCAGGGTGGAACAGATGCAGGCCGTGTTCATTTATCAAATGACGGTGTACCATCGGCAGTTGTTGGAATTTGCTCCCGCTATATTCATACATCCGCTTCCATGATCCATGTGGATGATTATCAAGCCGCAAAAGAATTAATTGTCAAACTCGTTAAAGATACTGATAAAAATACAGTAGAGACAATCCAAAAGGCTAATTAATTTTTAATAAGAGAGCTGCTATCACCCTTGATAGTAGCTTCAATTTTGAAAAATCGTGAGGTGTTTTTTTATGGAAGTTGTTATTGGATCAAAAAATCCTACAAAGATCAAGGCAGTTGAGGAAGTCTTCTTAACGGATATCGTTACTGGTCAGGATGTACCTTCAAAAGTTAGCGCGCAGCCACTCTCGGACTCCGAAACAAGAGAGGGTGCTATAAACCGTGCAATTCAATGCTTAGAAACTACTGCGTGTGATATTGGAATTGGTTTAGAAGGTGGTGTAATGCAAGTAAGTGATCGCCTTTATTTATGTAATTGGGGAGCATTAGTTACAAGAGAAAATGAAGTTTTTACAGCCAGTGGTGCTCGGGTGTTATTGCCCGGGGAATTTAATGATATGCTTCAGGGTGGTGCTGAATTGGGAGATATAATGGATGCATACGCCAAGCGAGAAGATGTCCGAAAAAATGAAGGTGCAATCGGTATATTTACAAATGATCATGTCTCCCGGAAAGAAATGTTCGTCCATGTAGTTAAGCTATTATACGGCCAATGGGAATATGCAATGAAAAAATAACAGCAGAACGGTGAGTATCCGACAAGTCCGCCACATCCAAATCCAATCATCAATATCATTTGAGAAATGAAAATGGAGCACGAATTTGCCCTGCAATTCAATGCTCCATATGGTTTTAACTTAGTAATTACTAATCCTACTCATAAATATATTGGAGTACTTCCAAAGCTTGGTCGACTGTCTCGACAGTTACGTTGGCCTTGTTGGAAAGTTCTTTTAATGGATGCACTAGGGATTCCGGCCTAATAACTATTGTTGGTTTGCCCATTGATATTGCTGCACTCGCGTCCATCGCTGTATTCCATTGTTTATACTTTTCACCAAACAATGCGATAACAACATCAGATTTATTCAACAAAACCTGTGTTCGGAAATTGTTAATACTTGATGCTGCATCATCTGTATAAATCTTTGCCGGTTGCTTACCGATTATGTCTTCCCCCACATTGTCTGAACGCTCATGATTTGTTTGTGGTCCAACAAATGTGAGAGGAAGATTATTTTCCTTAGCTTTTGATTTCACCGTTTCCCGCCAGTCATCGTGAATCTGACCTGCCAAGTATACAGTTAGATCCATAATTATCCCTCCAAATATCTATTTATTACCACGATTCTATAATATCTGTTTTTTTAGACTACGCAAATAAAGTGGCTTATTGGAAAATAATTACCTTGAAATTTACTAAATTCGTAGTATTATAAAAAGAGGTAAAAAGTACTAGTTTCAGGGGGAAAAACATTGCGAAAAACATTTTGGAATATCACAATAGTTATTCTGCTCTTCCTTGTCGCACTAACTGGGTGCAGTATGCAAACCGAAGAAGAGGCAATTAAGGATGCAAAGGAATCTGCCAAAGAAGTATTCAATTCGGATCAAAAAATTGAAACAAACCATAAACTAAACTCATTTTCAATGTATTTACCAAATAGTTTGGAAGTAGAAGAAAAAGATAAAAGTAACGTCATTTTAAAAGATGGTGACCAAACATATATCGTTTTTTATAATAATTTGGAGGACCCTCTAAGTAAGCTGAGCTATAAATCTGCAACATCAAAAAGTGGTGAAGCATTGCTTTTAGAAACATTTGAAGATAAGAATAAGTTCGGCTATATTCGAATACTTCCTCATCATGAAGACAGTTATGAATTACAAATAGGGGTCGGTGGTGCTAAAATTACCACTTATACTTCCAGAGGAAATTTAGGCAATGATTCAGAAGAACTTATGAAAATCGCCGAATCCATTGCTGTACAGCAGACAAGCACTGTACAAAAATAAGATCTGGACAATACAAAGAGTCAGCCAAATGAAATATTTCATTGACTGACTCTTTTCTTTGGGAGAAGTTATACACCTTATCTATGTCACCATAGTTGCAAAGTAAGATTTTCAGTCAAGTTAATTGAATCACAGTAGAAACAAAGATATGATAACATTGGAGGCTGATTACTATGAAAACGTTAGAAACGGTTAATGAATTAAATGATCTGATAAATAAAGAGAATATAATTGCACTATTTTCTGCTGACTGGTGTCCGGACTGCCGGGTAATTGAACCGGTCCTCCCGGAAATTGAACAGAATTTTCCGGAATATACATTTGTTCTGGTTGACCGAGACCAGTTTATTGAAGTTTGCCAGCAATATGATGTGTTTGGAATTCCAAGTTTTATTGCGTTTAAAGATGGCAAAGAATCTGGTAGATTTGTAAGTAAGGACCGTAAAACAAAGGATGAAATTATCGAGTTTATCGAAGGCGTACAAGCTTAAAAAGGAGAGTTGCACTACGATGAAAATGACTAGTCTTAAAATGAAAAAAATACTTGATGAAAGGTTTTCCAATCCCAAATTTAATACATCATATAAGAGGGACGAAGATTCCTATCGGATAGAGTGGAAAGAATCCAAGCAAGGAATGACCATTACATTGCCAAATGTTATATCGAAATATAATAAGCGGGGCGAACCAGCTATAGACGAACTTGAGGATCATGTGCTGGAAGCATTACGAATTATGAATGAAGAACATACTTTGACTGGGATGGAAAAAAACATTTATCCTGTCATTCGTGCAACATCATTCGCAACAGAAACAAACGCAGGAACTACACTGGTGTCTAAGGAACATACTGCAGAGACTCGTGTTTACTATGCACTGGATTTAGGTAAATCGTACCGATTAATTGATGAACCAATGCTCGAGAAAGAGAATTGGACTTACGATAGAATTGATGAAATTGCAACATTTAACATTAGATCACTATCCAACGATTTTAAGAAAGATACGGTAGCTGATAATGATTTTTATTTTGTTGCAAAACAGGATGGTTATGATGCAAGCAGAATTCTGAATGAAGCTTTTCTGGAAGAGATGCTCGCAAATAGTAAAGGACAGCTGGCAGTAGCAGTGCCACACCAGGATGTATTGATTTTTGCTGACATACAAAATAAAACAGGTTATGATATATTAGCACAAATGACAATGAAGTTCTTTGCAGAGGGAAGTATTCCAATAACGTCGTTGCCATTTATATACGAAGATAAAATGTTGGAACCAGTGTTTATTATGGCAAAAAATCGACCAGAACAGAAGTAGAAAGGAATGAGTCAGATGGATGTATTTTATAATCCAAAGGGTGTTGGAGATGTTTTAATCGTTCCACTAGAGGATGGAAACCGCTATGAGGTTAAGCATGATACTATTGATGACATCACACGAATCACAGATGCAAACGGAAAAGTTATTGGCTATAATATCTTTCAGGCATCAAAGCATTTAGCGTTAGAAAGTACTGGGAAAATCACAATGACGGAAGAACTTTTAAATCAGTTAAAAAAAATGTTTAATAAAAATAACCTGGCTGATTCACTTGAGTTTGATTTGAGTCCTAAATTTGTTGTAGGCTATGTTAAAAATAAATCCCCACATGAGGATGCTGATAAATTAAGTGTTTGTCAGGTTGATGTAGGGAATGAAATGCTGCAAATTGTATGTGGTGCGCCAAATATTGAGGCAGATCAAAAAGTTGTCGTAGCAAAAGTCGGAGCAACCATGCCGAGCGGATTAAAGATTAAACCGACAGAATTACGAGGGGTCCCATCGAATGGTATGATATGCTCGCAGAAAGAATTAGGCTTGCCTGATGCACCTAAAGAGAAAGGAATTTATGTTCTCGAAGATACCTATGAACGAGGCGAACCGTTTATATTTTAAAAAAGGAGCAACCTAAGTCGATTGACAAGGGTTGTTTTTTTCGGCAGTTAAGAAAGTATAAATCCTTTCTTACTGCATAAGTGCAATTTTGGAGTTCGCCATTAACGCTTGGCGAATAGCCAAATTTTAATGCTACAATTTTACACAAAAACTGATAGAATAAATTATAGTGTTAATTTTTACGGAAATGAGTGAATTTTTTATGTGGGATCGTTGGAAAAAGAAAATAACCAATTTTCTCTTTGTGGAAACAGAGGAAGAAAAAAATCAGTCACCGAAAAACCGAAATCACCGTAATCAGGATATTCAAACCAAAATGATGTACCAATATCCTTCTAACGATTCATTTCGGTTTCCTGTTATCCCTGATCAGCCTAAGGAAAAAAATGAAGTAGAGACACCGGCATATGAACGGAAAAGAAACAGAACAAGAAATAACAATCCAAGTAAATCCAATCAACAAAGTCCGTTGCCTGAACGGAATAAGAAGATAAACAAGCCTGAATCGGGAGCACCGTTTGAGCTGAGTCAGGTCCCTTCGCCAATTTATGGATTTCAGCATCAAAAAAAGGATAAGGAGATAGAGAATGTCCCTGCATTCAAACGAAAGCAGAATGATGATCCAGAATCTAGTATGGTACAAGACGATGAACCATTAACTAAAGATACATATGTAAGTGAAACAATTCCGTTGGAAAACAAAGAAAGCGAAGAACATGCAGGGGTTCAAGAGTCCGTCCCAGAGCCTACCTTAAGGCCTGACTCAGAGGATGCCAATAAGCCAAAAGAGGTTGGAATACAACAAACACAACAGCCAAAAGAGGTTGGAACTCAACAAACCCAACAGCATCGTCCTGATAAACAGACCAAGCGAAAACATTCCAGGCAAAAAAAAGAGACTGAAAATAAGCCGAGTCCACCACCGTTTAATGTGATGATGTCAGCAAATGATAAACAGAGACAATCGGATAAACGGAGAGTCACCAAGGAATCCAGCGATAAAACTGCTGCTGCAGTACATGACAATACAGTGCCATATCATTTATTAAACGATCCAGTTCATAAGAGTGAGCAGGACGAAATTTGGATGAATAGCCAACAGGAACTTTTGGAAAAGACGCTGAAACATTTTAATGTTCGGGCAAAAGTTGTTAAAGCAACGCAAGGTCCATCAGTAACTAGGTTTGAAGTGCAACCGGAACTAGGCGTCAAAGTAAGTAAAGTTAAAAATCTGAGTGATGATATAAAATTGAATATGGCTGCAAGAGATATCCGAATTGAAGCACCAATACCAGGCAAGAATACAATTGGAATTGAGATCCCTAACCCAAAGCCTCAAATAGTCGGTTTACAGGAGATTTTTGAGACAGATAACTTTCAAAAAGGCGCGTCACCATTAACAATTGGATTGGGATTAAGCATTGAAGGAAGTCCCCTGATTACCAATATACAAAAAATGCCCCACGGATTAATTGCCGGGGCAACAGGGTCAGGAAAGAGTGTATGTATTAATACGATTTTAATCAGTCTCCTTTATAAGGCAAATTATCAAGATGTGAAGTTTCTGCTGATAGACCCTAAAATGGTTGAACTGGCACCATATAACGGGATACCACATCTTATTTCACCAGTTATAACGGATGTTAAAGCTGCTACAGTTGCTCTTAAATGGGCTGTGAATGAGATGGAGGATCGGTATGACAGATTTGTTCATGATGGCGTTCGGGATGTAGAGCGTTTCAATCAGAAAATGGTTAAGCAAAATCGTCCGGAAGAGAAGATGCCATTTATTGTTATTGTAATTGACGAGTTAGCAGATTTAATGATGGTTTCACCGCAGGATGTAGAGGATGCAATCTGCCGAATTGCTCAAAAAGCACGTGCATGTGGAATCCACTTGCTTCTTGCAACACAAAGACCTTCAGTTGATGTTATTACTGGGTTAATAAAAGCAAATATACCGACCAGAATAGCATTTAGTGTATCCTCTCAGGTAGATTCCAGAACCATTATGGATACTAGTGGTGCAGAGAAGCTTTTAGGAAAAGGTGATATGCTGTTTGTTGAAAATGGTGCAGGTAAAAGCCTTCGTCTACAAGGTGCATTTGTATCAGACGAGGAAATCGAACGTGTAACAGATCATGTACGTCAGATAGCTGAGCCAAGTTATGAATTTGAGCAGGAACAGTTATTGGAGCAACTTGTAACGGAAGATCATGAAGACGAACTGCTTCATGATGCAGTAGAATTTGTAGTGAAGCAGAATAGCGCAAGTACATCGTTATTACAGCGCCATTTTAAAATAGGTTATAATCGTGCAGCACGGCTAATGGATTCTATGGAAAGCAGTGGAATAATTAGTGGACAGAATGGCAGCAAACCACGTGAAATATTGGTATCTGGCGTACAAGCGGAACATTAGAGCACTTGTTTAGTTGCAGTTGTTTTTATATGATAGTAGAAAATGCAATCACCAAACTTTATTATGAATACGAGGGGAAACCGTTATGAAGGAAATTTCACAGAAACTGAATGGGGATATTAAACGTTTAACAAATAAAACATTTAAGTTTGATGAGCGGATAAAAGAGGGTTGGTTTTCGGCGGTTTACTTTTTGAAAACGAAAGAAATGGCAGAAAAGAAACTCCCATATAATCGTGTTACAATGCAGTTTTTTCAGAAAAGCAGTAATGCTGTTTTATGTGGTACTGATGAAGCAATTGCATTAATTCACACGTTTGCGGATGATCCAGAGACACTGGAGATTCATTCATTAAAAGATGGAGATAAGATCAGTCCATATGAGACTGTTCTTACCATTACCGGTGCATATCAGCAGTTTGGTTTTCTTGAGGGTATTATTGATGGTATTTTAGCGAGAAGAACATCGGTAGCCACAAATGTATATAATGTCGTAAAAGCAGGCCGAACTTCTGGAAATCAAAAACCGATTATCTTTATGGGAGATCGTGATGATCACTTTACCCAGCAAGCTGGTGACGGCTATGCAGCATTCATTGGAGGTTCTACAGCACAAGCAACACATGCGATGAATGAATGGTGGGGTAAAGAGGGTATGGGAACAATGCCGCATGCCATGATTCAAATGTTCCGCGGTGATGTAGTTGCAGCATCACGTGCATATATAGAAATGTTTCCAGAAGACGATCTTGTGGCTCTAGTTGATTATAATAATGATGTGATTACCGATTCTCTAAAAGTTGCTAAAGCTTTTGGCAACGATTTAAAAGGTGTTCGTCTTGATACATCCAGAACACTTGTCGATAAGTATTTTTTACGGAATCATCATTTAATGGGTACTTTTGATCCGCGAGGCGTGAATCCTGAATTAATTTTTGCACTTCGAAAAGCTCTTAATGAAGAGGGCTTTTCACATGTAAACATTATGGCTAGCGGTGGTTTTACTGAAAAGAGAATTAGTCAGTTCGAAACACTGGGCGTTCCGATTGATATGTATGGGGTTGGTGGAAGCCTATTAAAAATTAATATTGGTTTTACAGGTGATAATGTGTTGTTAAACGGTACTCAGGAAGCAAAAGAGGGAAGGCGTTATCGACCAAATTCCCGACTTGAATTAGTGGAATATCATTTGCAAAACAAAGAATAAGCAATATTTTATTTCACTCTTCGTAAACATTTGCTATAATGATTAAATAGCTGTTAAGATTCCTGCGAAATTAAAATTTTAGATAGCTGTTTGTACACATATATCTGGAGGTTCTTTTTTATGACAACTTACCATTTTATTGGTATAAAGGGGACCGGAATGAGTGCACTTGCACATATCCTTCATGATTCTGGTGAAAAAGTGCAAGGATCTGATGTAGATAAGCGTTTTTTTACGCAAGAAGCATTAGAGAATAAAAACATTCCAATCTTCCCTTTCTCAGAAAGTAACATCAAAGAAGGCAACACCATAATAGCGGGCAATGCTTTTTCGGATGATCATGTAGAGATCAAAGAAGCAAAAAGATTAGGACTTACTTTTTATAGGTACCATGAATTCTTAGGAGAATGGTTAAAACAATATACAAGTATCGCTGTAACTGGTGCTCACGGAAAGACGTCTACTACTGGTCTGTTAGCTCATGTACTTGATGAGGCGTATCCTATTTCCTACTTAATAGGTGATGGTACTGGAAAAGGCCATGTAGACAGTGAATATTTTGTATTTGAGGCGTGCGAGTATCGCCGTCATTTTTTACGCTACGAACCTGATTATGCAATTATGACGAATATTGACTTCGATCACCCGGATTACTTTACGAGTGTTGATGATGTTTTTGATGCATTTCAATCGATGGCTGATCAAGTGAAAAAGGGAATTATTGCTTGTGGTGATGATGAACAACTTCAGCAGATTCAAGCCAAAGTTCCGGTTATGTATTATGGCTTTTCCAGTACGAACGATTTTCAGGCACAGAATGTAACAGAAACAGAAAACGGTACTGAGTTTGATGTATTTGTACGTAATACGTATTATGAAACATTTGAGATTCCAATGTACGGTGATCATAATATTCTAAATGCTTTATCTGTAATTGCTATTTGCCATTACGAGGATATGAACGCGAAGGATATTAAGATTATTAGCACATTTCAGGGTGTTAAACGCAGGTTTACCGAGAAAAAGGTTGGAAATCAGATTTTGATTGATGATTACGCACATCATCCAAAAGAGATTACAGCAACAATTGATTCTGCTCGTAAGAAGTACCCGAATAAATCTATTGTAGCGGTATTCCAACCGCACACGTTTACTCGAACTAAAACATTTTTACGAGAATTTGCTGATAGTTTAAGGCTGGCTGATAACGTTTATTTGTGTGATATTTTTGGTTCGGCTAGAGAAGATAGTGGAAAATTGACCATACACGATTTGCAAGAACTGGTGGATGGCAGTACTGTTTTAGATATTTCACATACGGATATTTTAATGAACGATGCTGAAAGTGTACTAATTTTCATGGGTGCTGGGGATATTCAAAAATTCCAAGAATCCTATGAAGAACAATTGGCAATTAAAAATAATGTTAAATTAAAAAAAGCGTAGATGATTCTGAGCCAAAATTTTTTTAGGCTCTTTTTTTTCTAGGCTGATTTTCAAATAACTGTTACTTTCCATTGCGGACAGGTACTTGAATGTTATGACACAGCTGCTGCGGAAATAACTTCGCTTTCTGCGGGCTTGGACTGAACCTCCTTGTCTTTGGTTTCATGGTTGTTGGTTTTTGTGGGTAAAACATAGCTGGATTAATAGTGTGCTTAAACTGACAGGATTTTAAAATAAGTAGATGATGACGTATTGCATTCGAAATGAGGATCCGCCAAATAATTGAAGCGGATCCTCGTTCCGTTAAAAAATGGAAATTTCAACAACAGGGTGATATGAATGCTAATTATTTTTCCTCTCCTAATATTGACACCGTTACTGAAAAGCTACCCAATTTAAATCAAGTTAAAATTTACGAAAAGAGTATAATTTAATGCCTTATGAAAAGCTAGAATGCTTTAGGAATTAAGTGAAAGTATAAAGAAGATCTTGCTATTGACCGTGATAAGTCAAATTTACTTTCAAAAAATAAAGGATTATATGGCATATTTGTCGAAATAGTAACAAGAAACCTTTATAGTGAGTAGTAAGGGGATATTGTGTTTAAACATTAATAAAGTTAAGTTTATTAGAATATGTTTAAGTGAAATGAATTAGGGTAATATTCTAAGAAGAAACTTCTTATTTTTGTGTTGCTTTTATACTAATGTATACTCTCCGAATCACTGTTATTGAAGTCTATATAATTGAAGGAGTTGACCACCGATATGGAGAATTTATTGTACATTGCTGCAGTTATAGTCGCAGTAGCTTTTGTAGTGCTTGTAATCTATCTCGCAATGACCTTAAAGGCCACACAGCGAACGTTAAATAACGTTACAGATACACTAGGAAGCCTTGAAGAACAAATGCAGGGAATTACTACTGAAACAACCGAACTGTTAAATAAAACAAATAAACTAGCTGAGGATGTAAATCAGAAGTCAACAAAGTTAAATAGTCTATTTGACGGAGTTAAAGGTGTTGGAGAGACAGTTAGGGATTTTAATGGATCGTTACGCAAGTTATCCAATAGTATATCGGATACAGCTTCACAGAATCAGGAGAAGGCTACACAGGCAATGAAATGGGGAAACACAGTAATTGACTTTTGGAAAAAGAAAAAAAATAAATAAAGAAAAATTAGAGGAGGAATAGTCATGGGAGATAACAACAATAACAACAGCAATAACATCAACAGTAAAGATTTTATAATTGGAACATTTATTGGTGGTATAGTAGGAGCTTCAGCAGCGTTACTTTTAGCACCAAAGTCAGGTAAAGAATTAAGAGGAAACATTAATGAAGGTGCAACAGAGCTAAAAGGTCGTGCCTATGAGTGGAAAGATGTTGCTTCTGAAAAAGGATCAGAATTGAAAGATAAGGCATATGTGAAAGGTTCTGACCTTCGTACAAAAGCATCGGATTCTAAATCCAAGTTAACAGAGAAAACACAAGAACTAACAAAGAATGTGCAAGATAAGTGGAACGAAAGAACAAGTAACGAAGAGGAAGCTGAAGAAGCTGCAGAAGAAGTTGCAGAAGCAATAGAGGAAGCAACTGAAGAAGTTGAATCTAAATAACGATAATCCAAAAAAAAGCTAGTGTAACCCACTAGCTTTTTTTTAGTTAAGAAAGCAGAGTGTTTTCATATAACATATTTGAGGACCAAATGTGATTAACCATGATATTTTAAAATAAGGGCTGCTGTGTCCGTGTTAAGCCTTTTATCGTACCTTCGCAACACGCAGTCATCAGATCAGCTGTCATGCAAATAAATTAACTAGTAAGGTATTTTTCTCAACAAAGTATAGAAACTTTTTTGCTGCATAATTACAACTGGGCATTCACTATAAATACTTGGTGAGGCAAAGTTTTCAAAGCATAAAGGAGTCTAAGCATACACTCTTAGAGTCCCCTTAGTTTTAAGCCGGGTTTCTAGGTTTCCCAAACTATTTGAAGCTTGTCACCATCCTGAATAGATTCATAGAATGTTGTAGGCTGATTGTTATTATATAGCTGAAAATGGCCAGTAGCATTAGTCACGTCTATATCAACGTATCGAAACACATCCTGAAAAATAAACCTTTGCTGTACTCGATCCGTTATTTCTAAGTGGTCATTCATTCGTAATTCTGTGTCTAAATCCAGTCCGATTTGATTACGCATAACTGTTATTTGCTCCTGTTTGATTAAAACTGGCTTTCTGTTAAATGTTACATTAATTGTATTCCAATATTGTCTATTCAGTTGTTGTAATAAATCATGCACCACAGGATGTATAGCAGTTGTAATGATGAGGTGATCATTTTGCTTTAAGGCTTGTGTACGATTTACTTTTCTATCATTTAAGTAAATATGCGATTCACCATTGTCAATGATCACTTTCCTGTTGTTTACAAAAACTGAAAATGGCTGTGTATATTGAAGTTTTTCCGTACTTTCGGATGCTAAAAATTCTTCTATCGTGTTCGGCTGCTGCATTACAATTCTGTCATTATCCTGAATAATATAGCTTTTAGGTTTTACCTGACCATTTACATAAAATGTGTTTTCTAGTTTGCGACTTCTATTGTTAAATTTAATATAGAAAGATACACCCTCTCCGATAAGCTGTTCAATCGTAATTTGCGGTTCATTTCCATCATTACCTTTTGATGCTTTAATATCATCACCATTATGAATAACATCATCAACTTGTGCTTCATGTCCGTTTAGAATGATAACAGGAGGATTTCCATATCCACCGGGCAAGGTTATTTCCTTTCCGTTAACAGTAACCATTGAAGCTATTCCGGGTTTTCCATATAGCTTTTTAATGTCCAACCCTGCTTGTACAAGGCAGTCTCCAATGGTTAATTGCTTCATTTCAAACATTCTAATTGTGTGTTCGTTTATTGTCACAGTAATGTAATGGACTGGGTTTTCTTTTGCAGCGATGGCAATTCCGATTGGTGTTACAAAGTCTGGACCTGGTGGTAAATTTTCTGTTTTGACAAGATTTTGTATCGCATCAATCCCTCTTGTTGCTACACGGTTAGCAGGGAGTTGCAGCTTATTAGCCAGAGCAGTAGTTATGTTAGGTGTTAAGCTTCCGCCTCCAACAAGCATAATTGCCTTAGGTGATTTTGAGTTTAATTCAAGAATTTCTGTTGATATAGAATCAGCAAGTTTCTCGAGACTTTGTTTTATGTCTTTAACCAATATTTCGTATGTAATAGTAGTTTCAAAACCCAATATATCCTGAACAGTATCTTGGCCATTTCTCACAATGTTCTTTTTTGCTTGTTCGGCCATCGGAAAATCCAATAGATAATGATCACTGATTGCTTCAGTTATTTCGTCTCCGGCTACCGGAACCATTCCATATGCCACGACTGTTCCCTTGTCCGTAATGGCGATATCACTTGTACCTGCACCAATATCAATTAAAGCAACATTAAGTCTGCGCATGGATTCGGGTATTAACACATGAATGGCTGCTATTGGTTCTAATGTTAATGCTTCCATTTCCAAATCAGCTCGTCCCAAGGCTGCTAGCATGGATTCAACCACCACTTTTGGCAAAAATGTAGCAATTATTTCAGCAGTTGCTTGATCTCCGCTTTGGTCAATAAGTGAACCAATTTGCTCGTCATCAAGCTTGTATTCCAATACAGAGTAACCCACACAATAATAATTCGCATATGCATTGTGATTATCCATTGCCGCAAGCTTCAACTGTGCAGCCTGAACAGCACTTAATTCCAGGTGTTTAATTGTATCACTATCTGTGATAGGGTGCTGGTCTAATTTTAATGTTGCTTCTGCCTGACATGTTTTAAGTGCACGACCTGCAGCTGCTACAGACACCTGATGTAATTTCCCATGTTCTGTCTCCAGTTTTTCCTTAACTTCCCGGATGATTTCAGATACAGCGATCACATTATGTATTTGTCCATCACGCATGGACCTCTCCTCGTGTTCTTTCATATAGTAATCGATTAATGCAAAGTTATCATTCTGTTTCTCTATTAAAATACCAGTGACCGATCGTGTTCCAATATCAAGCGCAAAAATCTTTCCACCCATATTATTTATTCCTTTCCTCTTATAATACTGGAAAAGTTAGAAATTATTGATGACAAAGAACTAACTTTTGGTTATAATTATCTCTAATTATTAAAATGTACCATACTTTCAACGTATAATAAACTGTGTTCAGGAGGGGTTAAAATATGAGCCATAATGAAATGGATGAATTACGTCGTCAATTAGATGATGTAAACACGGAATTACTGGATTTAATCACAAGTCGTGCAAAAATTGTGCAACAGATAGGTAAAATTAAGCATAAGCAAAGTATCAAACGATTTGATCCTGTAAGGGAACGAAAAATGCTTGATAAGCTAACAGATAAGAATAGTGGCCCATTTGAAAATTCTACGATTGAACACATTTTTAAAGAAATATTTAAAGCAAGCCTAGAACTGCAGGAAGATGATCATAGAAAAGCGTTACTTGTATCCAGGAAAAAGAAACCAGAAGATACAATCATTGATATTAAAGGGGAAAAAGTCGGCGATGGGAATACACATTATGTGGTAGGTCCATGTTCGGTTGAAAGTTACGAACAAGTAGCTGAAGTAGCGAAGTCGGTGAAAAGCAAAGGACTTAAACTATTACGAGGTGGAGCATTTAAACCTAGAACATCACCGTATGATTTCCAGGGTCTTGGATTGGAAGGCCTGCAAATTTTGAAAAAAGTAGCAGATGAGTATGATCTCGCAGTCGTCAGTGAGATTGTAAATCCGGCACATATGGAAGAAGCAATGGATTATATTGATGTTATTCAAATTGGTGCCCGTAACATGCAAAATTTTGAATTATTAAAAGCTGCAGGCGATGTGGATAAACCTGTCCTGTTAAAGCGGGGTTTATCAGCAACTATTTCTGAATTTATTAATGCGGCTGAATATATTATATCAAGAGGTAACGGCAACATCATATTGTGTGAACGTGGAATCCGCACATATGAAAAGGCAACTAGAAATACGTTGGATATTTCAGCGGTACCGATTCTAAAACAGGAAACACATTTGCCGGTTATGGTTGACGTAACGCATTCTACAGGTCGCAGGGATTTACTACTTCCAACAGCAAAAGCAGCTTTGGCAATAGGTGCTGATGGGATTATGGCTGAGGTACATCCGGATCCAGCGGTAGCACTGTCTGATGCAGCCCAACAAATGGATATTCCAATGTTCGACAACTTTATGAAAGAACTGGAATCATTTTCAGCACGGAAATAGTTTCTTTTAAGGCTGGTCTTGTGAAGACCAGCCTTAAATTTAGCTGGTGTTTTTTTTTGTAATTTTTTTCATGGTGGGGTATCATAAATGGAAAAGATATCGTAATGGGATTTTTATTAGGAGGCATTAGAGCATGAATATAACAATATATGATGTAGCAAGGGAAGCAAATGTATCAATGGCAACCGTTTCACGAGTGGTAAATGGGAACCCGAATGTTAAGCCTGTAACACGTAAAAAAGTTCTGGCAACTATTGAAGAGTTAGGCTATCGGCCCAATGCTGTAGCACGCGGACTGGCGAGTAAGAAAACAACAACAGTAGGTACCATCATCCCGGATATTTCAAGCATCTTTTTTGCCGAATTGGCGAGAGGGATAGAGGATATTGCAACGATGTACAAGTATAATATGATTTTAAGTAATTCAGACCAGAACAAGGATAAAGAACTTCAGCTTATAAATACAATGCTGGAAAAACAAGTAGACGGTATTTTATTTATGGGTGGAAATATAACGGATGAGCACGTTAAGCAATTTGAAAGTTCTTCAATTCCAGTAGTATTAGCAGCAACTTATGATGAATCAAACAGAATTCCATCCGTGAATATTGATTATGAAGCGGCAGCATATGAAGCAACATCCTTTTTGTTTGGTAAAGGGAATGAAAAAATTGCATTTATTTCAGGACAGGATGATACGCTCATAAATCAGCAAAAATACAAGGGCTATCTGCGTGCGTTTGAAGAAAAATCATGGTCCATCGATGATGAATATATCTTAAGAGGTGATTACTCTTATGACTCCGGTCTCGAGGCCGTCGATCAGTTACTTTCGTTAAATGAAAAGCCGACTGCAGTATTTGTCGCCTCAGACGAAATGGCACTAGGAGTTATCCATGGGGCACAGGACAAAGGGTATAAAGTACCGGAAGATCTTGAGGTATTTGGTTTTGACAATACCAGACTAGCAACAATGGTACGACCAACACTTTCAACAATTGTTCAACCAATGTATGACATTGGTGCTGTTGCAATGCGTTTGTTGACAAAATATATGAATAAAGAAGAAGTAGAGGAGAAGAAGGTTGTTTTACCACATCGAATTGTAGAAAGAACTTCAACAAAATAAATATAATGCCGATATAAACAACAGGTTATGGATTGTTTTTGAACAAGCTTTTAGGGAGCGAGATTATGAGGAAAAGAGATATACTAACTCCAATCGGTATTACATTGGGATTTATTATGATCATGCTGGCCATTCTCTCAAAGGGTGGCACGCAGGGCATGGGGTCCTTTCTTGATATTGCCTCCATCTTTATCGTGATTGGTGGACTATTTGCGTCGTTATTTATTAATTTTAAATTGGATCAAATGAAGCTTACTTCTAAAGTTATGAAGGAAGTTTTTCATCAAAACGATCAGCGACTTCCTGAATTAATAGGGTTATTTATACGTTTGTCAGAACGTGCACGCAGAGAAGGTATATTAGCTCTTGAAAACGAGCTTGATGAAGTTGATGATGAATTTATTAAAAAAGGTATCCTGCTTGCAGTTGACGGGATTGAGCCTGAGGTTATAAATGATATTCTGAATGCAGAAATAACGGCAATGGAAGATCGGCATTATAAAGGTCGTACGATTATTGAAAAAGCGGGGGAATATGCACCAGCCTGGGGGATGATTGGAACATTAGTAGGACTTGTTCTAATGTTAAATAGTTTAACAGACCCGACAACTTTAGGACCTAATATGGCGGTAGCGCTTTTGACAACACTTTATGGAACAGTTTTGGCTAACCTTGTGTTTATCCCGATGGCGAATAAACTGGAAACAAAAACCGAGGAAGAAATGTTTATAAAACAGGTTATTATCGAAGGGGTCATAGGTGTTCAGTCAGGGCAAAACCCACGTATTTTGGAGGAGAAATTAGGAGCATTCCTTCCAAAAGAAACGAAGAAAAAAGATGAACCTGATGAGGAAACTGCTTATGCAGGTGAGAGCGTAAATGAAGCGTAGGAGTACAAGAAGAAAAAGTAATTCCGGGGCACCTAAATGGATGGTTACATATTCGGACATGGTAACGCTTATTCTGGTCTTTTTTATACTTTTATTTTCCATGTCACAAATAGATCTAGTGAAATTTGAAGCTATTTCTGAATCGTTTAAGAATCGAATGATATTTGAATTTTACCCATCACCAGTACCGATGGAAAATCCAACAGAAAATACGAGCAACCAGGAAAGTGGTAAGAATTCGAATGAATTTGAAAATCCAACCCAGTTAGAAAATATAAATGACCGAGATGACACACCTGCAGAAGAAACCAAAGATTCCTTAGACAAATTGATGGGGGATGTTGGGCAATATTTGGATAATAATAGTTTAAATAATGTTGTTTCAGCAAGCAGAACTGAACGTGGTGTGGTATTGGTTCTGCAGGAAAGTATATTATTTGATTCGGGAAAGGCAGTAATTGTCGATTCAGGAAAACCTTTTTTAGATAAAATTGCCAAGCTTCTTTCCAATATTCCTAACCATGTAAAAGTGGAAGGTCACACGGATAATCGACCCATCTCCAATTTTCGATATCCTTCAAATTGGGAATTATCTGGTGCACGCGCAAGTAGTGTAATCCGTTACCTAATTAATGAGAATAATTTCGATAATTCACGTTTTACTGCTGTTGGTTATGGAGCCACTAGACCTATAGCACCAAACACATCAGCAATGAACTGGAGTAAAAACAGACGAGTAGAGATGGTAATTATGGAAAACAATAAAGAGTAAATGGAAGGGAGATGATTTATTACAATCATCTCCCATTGTTATTTGTTATTTTGTATATTCTTTGCGTATTTTAAGGCGCTTTGAAGTACTTTTTCATTCTTTTCAGTAATATCTGCTTTTCTCGGAATTATTGGTACAATACTTTTGCTATCATGCCAGTGTGCAGGTAATGTAACAGGTGAATCCTTTTGCCACTTAGAGTGCCAAACAGAAGGTAAGTCACCCTTTTGGACATCCCCGGTTTTCATTACGCTCCATATTTGAGCCCATGCACGAGGTATAACTCTCCACATATCATATCCGCCACCACCTAGTGCAATCCAGCGTCCATTACAATATCGATGTGCTAACTCATGCGCTAATAAAGGAATTCTCTCGAAAATGTCCATCGTAGCACACAAATGTGTTAGTGGGTCATACATATGTGCATCTGCACCATTCTGCGTTAAGATTACATCAGGCTTAAAATACTCTGCAATCTCTCTAAATGCGGATTCATACAGACTGATAAATGATTCATCTTCTGTAAATGCATCGATTGGGATGTTAAAAGAATATCCGTGTCCTTCTTTTATTCCTCGTTCATTAACGTTCCCTGTACCAGGAAATAGGTATCTGCCTGTTTCATGAATAGAAAAAGTACATACATTTGGGTCATCATAGAATGCCCATTGAACACCATCTCCGTGATGTGCATCCGTATCTACGTATAATACCTTCAAATCATATTTTTCACGAATGTATTTAATAGCTACTGCACCGTCATTATAAATGCAGAACCCACTTGCTTTTCGTTTGAATCCATGATGGAGTCCACCACCTAGATTTAAGGCATGATCAGACTTACCCTGTAACACGGAATCTATTGCGGTTAGGGTTCCGCCTACCAAATAACTAGATGCTTCATGCATACCATCAAATATTGGCGTATCTTCTGTTCCAATCCCATATTCTAACCCTTCATCTTCCTGCATTTTCCCATTACTCGCTTTTTGAACAGCCTGAATATAAGATATGTCATGAAATAGTGCAAGTTCATCTTCAGTAGCTTTTCGGGGTTCAATTATATCCTTATTAGTTAAAATGTTTATGTCTTCTAATAGTTCCTTTGCTAATAATACCCTTTTTTGATTAAATGGGTGATCCGAATGAAACTGGTAATTTAAAAATTTATTAGAGTAAACAAAAGACGGATTACAAGTCATATTTTTGGCTCCGCGATATTGTTTGGCCACATTAGATCATACCCAGCCTCACGTAAATCCTGCACAACTGGCATAGGATTCATGGTCTGAATACGGAAAACGAGAATTTTAAAATTCGGATCATTGTTATAAGGATATATTAAAACGGAGGTAATATTCGTTTTGCGAGCACCAAAAATAGCAGCGACCTCTGGTAATATCCCTGGCTTATGAGGTACTTTTATTTCAATTTGCGAGCTTTGAAGGTTTGTGCCTGTGAGCTGAATAAACGTTTGGAGCATGTCTTTTTCAGTGATCATTCCAACTAATTTATTATCTCTCACTACGGGTAAGCACGCGAATTCTTCATCGTAAAAAACTCTTGCAATTTCTTCAACAAAATCAAGTGGATGAACTGTTATGACATCTTGAGTCATAATCGACTGAATTTCGTTTTCAAGTTCATTGTGATCTGCATCTTTATTTAAAATAGATGGTGACGCATCACGTACATCTCGATCAGATACGATTCCAATTACATAATAGTTATCGTCAACGATTGGAATGTGTCTAATTCGATTCTCATGAAGTAATTTTAGTGCTTCAGCAATTGTAGCGGTTTTCGTCAGTGTAATGACCTCTTTTTTCATAATTTCCTCTACGAGCATTTATAACCCCTCCCTCATATTACGATACTGGTGACGCTGTAAAAATCGAAGTTTATCAAACTGTTTAATCGATTCTTCCGGTACATTTTTCCCGATTCGAACCATTAGACAATTAGCCGGATGCGATATGATTTCCGGATCATCCGTTGGGGCAGGAAGGAGTCCGCCTGCAGCCATCATCTTCTCCATAACCTTACGATAATTCCATATACTCAATCTCGTGCCTTCAAGGTCCCAATGCCAATAATACTCTGTTGATATTAGGATATAATTTTCCATATAATCATCCATTATGGATACTTTTAATATGCTTGAGGCAATTCCTGATCCACGATACTTTGGAATAATTTCAACAGCACCAAGTTCAACAAGGTCTTCCATATTAAATTCAGACCACCGTTCGAGTGGATCAGGATGTAAGTATGTTACATAGCCAACGATGGTGTCTTCAGTTCTTGCAATAATAATTCGTCCCTCTGGAAAGTCTGCAATACCTGAAATAGCTTCAAATTGTTTGGGGGCAGGCCGAAAAGCAGTTAGTTGTTCATGAAAATAATACTTTTTTAATTCTGTGGATGAAAGCGGTCCTTCGATAATGACTGAGCCATTTGGAGTTTCGCGTGTGACAGAATGATACGTTTTAACATGTTCCATTTTTTCACCGCCTTATTTTAAGAAGTATTCTTTATATCAACCTATTATACAGTATTATTGATGGCATTTTTAGTAAAAACTCAAGAAATTGTGGCTTATCGTAAAAGGAGTTGTGATTAAAGTGGGTTTTAGTTTCCTGTTAGTGAAAATAAAACAGACAGCACATCTATAGCGCTGCCTGTTATGATTATTCTTCCGTATTATTTGGTTTAGCGTCGATAGTGAACTTGAAGGTAACAGTTTTACTTGTTTCATTTCCTTTTGTAGTAATCGTTCCTTCATATTCCCCAGGAGTAATATTCTTGAAAGTTACACTATTTTGACCCGAATCAGCTGAATGACTCTTGCCATCTAATTTGACGACAAACGTTGCCTTTGCACCATCATAATCCCAAGTAACTTTCACCGTTTTGTTTTCTTTGTTGTATACAGTATTTGTATTCCTAACTTTTTCTATCTTTTTGTCATCAGGTTTGTCCTCAGGTTCTTTAGGTTCCTCAGGCTCTTCAGGTTCTTCAGGCTCCGAAAAGTCACCAACAACAATGTCTTTTGATGCGGATGATTCTAATCCGAAGTAATCGACAGCTTTTACATGGTAAACGGCCTTGCCTTTGGAAATACCAAAGCTGTTCTCAGTTGTGTTGCCAACAAGGCTAAAGCTATCTTCCGGACTATCCGCACGATAGATGCGATAGCCTACAACATCTTTACTGCTGGATTTTTTCCAGGTGAGATTACTTCCTGAACCTGAAACCGAAGAAGGAGCGGAAGGCTTTTTGCCATCATCTTCTATTGTACTGTCATCAACTTCGGACTCTGGTAAGCTAATTTTCTCCCACTTTTCGCGATTTGTACGAGGGAAGAGACTTGATAGGTTGTCAAGCTTATCATATCCTTTACGTTTCAGAAATTCGGGATTAAATGTTAGTCCGTCGCCCTCAGTAAACTCCTTAGGTGTATTTTCACCAGCTAATACTGCTTTGCCATCAACCATTACATATGTGCCTTCGACAAGACTATCATCTTCCTTAGTTGGAACGTATTTTGCGTTAAACAGGTCACTCTTTATAAGTCCCGCCTTTTCACATAAGTCTGATGGAAGCATACCAGATATTGCACAATAGCTTCTTGATACAATTCCACCGGGACGTTCGAAATTCTTTTCGGGTGCAACTAATTCTGGATTGACATCAGAAGCTGCGTTTATCAATTTTGCCCACAGTTTAACGTTTCTGCTGCTATATCCTAATGAGCAGCTTGGGCATTCAAGTGATTTTCCAATCTCATAACCCATCCATGTTCCAAAAGTGACGTTTGGATTGGTTGCAACAAACCATGTATCTTTTTTGTCTTGTGATGTACCAGTTTTTCCAGCCCAATCTACTCCATTATATTTCAATTGAGAATTTAAATACGCAGCCGTTCCACTGCTAATTACATCACGCATCATATCGAGAGTTAAATAGTTTGTCTGTGGTGAGTATACATCTACTGGTTCACTTTTATGTTCAAAAATCACTTCACCATCAGCCGTGGTAATTTTTTCTATCATGTAGGCATCGACGGCTTTACCATTATTGCCAAAGGTACTGAAGGCATTTGTGTTTTCCTCAACCGAAATACCATCAGTAGTGCCACCGATCCCCAGCGAGAGGTTGGCATATTCACTTTCTCCCAACGAAGTAATTCCCATTGGAACCAAAAATTCACTGACTGGATCTGAGGCTTTAATCTTGTTATAGATACCGATTGCGGGTATGTTATAGGAATTCTTTAGCGCTTTACGTGCAGATACTAAACCATGGTAGCCGCCTCCATAGTTTCCAGGTGTATAGCTTTTTCCACTTGCTGTGTAATAAGTTTTTCTGACATCAGCTACGGGTGTCCCGGGCTGAATAATCCCTTTTTCCATTGCTGGAGCATAAGTGAGTATTGGTTTCATGGTACTACCATTTGAACGAGTTACATCTGTTGCATAATTTAATTGGTCTTTTTGAGTATACTCACGTCCACCAACAAAGCTGATAATTCTACCCGTGCTGTTTTCAATTAAAATCCCGCCTGTCTCAATAGGCTGAGTTTTTGTTACAGTTTCACCAGTCTCTTCATTTATAACAATTTTACCTTTCCAATCAGGACCATACGTTTCATACTTTTTGATGACCTTTTTAAATACATCGTGTGTTTTTTTATCAATTGTTGTATGGATTTTATAGCCGTTTTTACGTAAGGCACGATCAGCTAATATTTTATATTCTTCCATTAGCTTTTCATCATTGTTCAGGTCTTCCATTGAATATCCATCTTCTTCAGCAATATGTTTTAGTATTTTTTCTTTAGCTCGTTCTTCAGCGCTAAAAGTTAAGTATGGATATTTTTCAATTGGCGATTGAGACTCTTCGATGAAATCAGCAACAATGTCGTAACTTAACGCCTTTTCATATTGCTTCTTTGAAATAGTATCTGACTCATACATTCTGTTTAGTACAGATTTCATCCGATTAAGTCCAGGCTGCATTCCCTCTTTACTTTTTAAACCACCGCTGTTTTCAAAAGGGGTATACCTTGATGGGCTCTGCGGAAGTCCAGCAAGGTATGCTGCTTGTGGAAGGTTAACATCAGATGCATCAATACCAAATATTCCTTGGGCAGCGGTTTGAATTCCAGCGATATTTCCCCCAGAAGCATCTCGACCATATGGGACAATATTTAAATATGCCTCAAGTATTTGATCTTTTTCAAAAAAGCGTTCCAAACGCAGTGCTAACAGAATTTCCTTTGCTTTACGCTCAAAAGATACCTCATTCGTCAGAATCTGGTTCTTAATAAGCTGCTGGGTTAGCGTACTTCCTCCTGTTTTGACTGCTGCATTTGTCGCTTCCTGTACTAGAGCACGGACAATTGCTTTTGGAACAATTCCTTCATGTTTATTAAAATATTCATCTTCCGTTGCAATTACAGCATTCTTCAGGGTATCTGAAACATTTTTCAATTTAACTTCTTCTCTATGTATATCAGAACGGACGTTACCGAAATATTTATTCCCTGCAAAATACAATTTTGATGTTTCCTCATAATTATATATATCTTTCTCCATGCTGGCATAGCTTCGAATCGGTTCATCTTTGACAAGTGAAGCAAAGTAACCTGCACCTACACCGCCAGCGAACAATAGACCAACTGCCCCTACAATCACAAAAAATAAAATTACGTTCCAAAACACATCATATGTAATACGTGATGACTTTTGAACTTTTCCGGTACCCCATATTGTCTCCGTTTTTTCTTTATATTTTTGAAATAATTGTTTATAATCCATAGTAAGACCTCCTAAATTCCAACATCAATTATAGCATAATCGATGTACTAGGTATAGAAGGAATTATGTGAATATATTGCGTTTGTCATCAGAATGTGATATGAATAAGTAATAATATTAAAATACATTGAAAGATCGCAGTAGCTTTGCAAATCAATTTTTAAGAGAGCTAACGGATGCTGAGAGTTAGTATATATTTGCGGGTGAATTACAATCTGGAGTTTCTTCCTTCAAAAAGAAGACGGTGACATCATCGTTAACAATTCCAAGGTGGCATGTGCAACAAGGGTGGTACCGCGAGCGTAAACTCGTCCCTTATTTATTATAGGGATGGGTTTTTTTATTTGCAGTTAAAAAAACACCATGGTCGCTGAGTGCGCATCCACCATCTATCATGAAATTTCTTTTTCATATAGCAAATTTGAGGTTAGCGGACACTAGGGACCTTATTTCATAAAAACACAGTCAAATAAGCATGATATATGTGAAATAAGGGCTTTTATGTCCGGATAACTTCGAGAATATTACTTTTATATAGAAATAGGGTCTCCTGTGTCCGCTGAGATTAAATTAGAGAGGTATTTTCATACAAAATTAGTAAAAGATGGAGAGTGAAGAGAATGGATATTTTGAAGGATTTAGAACAACGTAATTTGATTCATCAAACCACTGACAACGAGGGGTTAACCAAGCATTTGGAAGAGAGTCAGGTAACATTATATTGTGGGTTTGATCCGACTGCTGATAGTTTACATATAGGACATTTGCTGCCCATCACAATGTTGAAAAGGTTTCAAAAGGCTGGACATCGTCCGATAGCGTTGATCGGCGGCGGAACAGGAATGATTGGTGATCCAAGTGGTCGCTCCACGGAACGTTCACTGAACGAAGCGACAGTTGTAAAAGGTTACAGTGAAAAAATTAAGCAACAATTAGCAAAACTGCTTGATTTTGATAATGGCTCAAATGCTGCGGTTGCCCGTAATAACCATGACTGGCTTGCAAGCATGACTGTTATTGACTTTTTACGGGATGCAGGAAAGCATTTTGGTATCAACTATATGCTTGGCAAGGAATCTGTATCGGCTCGGATTGAACAGGGGATATCCTATACAGAGTTTAGTTACATGATCCTTCAATCTTTAGACTACCTAAAATTATATGAGCAAGAAAATTGCACCATGCAAATTGGCGGCAGCGATCAATGGGGTAATATAACTGCTGGAATGGAACTGATTCGCCGCTCCAGAGAAGAGATGGATGAAGAAACGAAAGTATTTGGCCTAACCGTTCCTCTGATTACAAAGGCTGATGGTTCCAAATTTGGTAAAACAGCAGGCGGTTCTATTTGGTTAGATCCAGAAAAAACAACGCCATATGAATTTTATCAATTTTGGTTTAATGCTGATGATCGTGATGTAATGAAATTTCTACATTACTTTACATTTCTTGAACAGGAAGAACTAGATCAGTTACAAAAAGAAGTAGAGGATGCCCCTGAAAATCGTCTGGCACAAAAACGTTTAGCTGAAGAGATGACTCGTGAAGTGCATAGTCAGGAAGCTTTGGAACAAGCACAGAAAATATCAGCATCACTTTTCAGCGGAAATTTAAAAGAACTATCTGCAGAAGATATTAAGCAAGGTTTTAAAGGTGTTCCTACTTACGAAGCTCCTAAAGAAGAAATAGGTTTAATCGATCTTTTAGTTAACGCTTCTATTTCATCATCAAAGCGCCAAGCAAGAGAAGATATTAAAAATGGAGCAATTTATATAAATGGTGAGCGTCAGCAGGAGTTGCAATACGTTGTCAGTAAAGAAGATCGTATTGATGATATGTTTACAATAATTAGACGCGGAAAGAAAAAGTATTTCCTTATTAGTTATAAATAGATAGTTAAAACACATAAAATGCAAATACCCAAATGACTTCCAATACACACGCTATTTCATGTTTAAAATGGCGTGTGTATTTTTGTGTCTGCTAGTTTTGTTTTAATTCATTCTTAGCAAGTTACTAATAGAATTGAAATGAGGAAGAGCGGTATCTTATGTAGTGTATTGCTTGAAATCCTAAATGCAATGTACGAAATCATTTTTACCACCATAAAAGCAGAAGGGTAGAAGCAGGTTTGCAGATTTCACATACATTAGTTGAAGAAGGAGAGTACAATTTGGATACTGTAAGCATAGATTGGAAATCATTCAACTTGATGTGCGAATGATGAATAAATTTTTACATAAAAAAAAACTCCAAATCCCTTATTGTATCAAGGAGTTTGGAGTTTCGTTTATTAACGAGAGTAGAATTCAACGATAAGTGGTTCGTTGATTTCAGCTGGAAGTTCAGAACGCTCTGGGTAACGAGTGTAGCTTCCTTCCATTTTATCTGCATCAAAAGTAAGGTATTCTGGTACGAAGTTGTTTACTTCGATTGCTTCTTTAATAATATCCAGCTTCTGTGACTTTTCACGTAGTCCAATTACCTGACCTGGCTTTAGGCGGTAAGATGGAATATCAACGCGCTTGCCGTCAACAGTTACATGACCGTGGTTTACTAGCTGACGAGATTGTCTGCGTGTGCGAGCTAGTCCAAGACGATAAACAAGGTTATCCAGGCGAGATTCAAGTAAAAGCATGAAGTTTTCACCATGAATACCTTTCATATTACCAGCTTCTGTAAACAGATTACGGAATTGACGTTCATTTAATCCATACATGAAGCGAAGTTTTTGCTTTTCTTGTTGCTGTAAACCATATTCAGAAATTTTTCTGCGTGAATTTGGTCCATGTTGACCTGGAGCGTAAGGGCGTTTATCTAATTCCTTACCAGTTCCAGTTAATGAAATGCCGAGACGACGTGATTTCTTCCATATTGATCCTGTAAAACGTGCCATTAGACATTTCCTCCTTTTTTAGTTTATTAGCATAAAATAAACAGTGTGTTCCAAATTCGTCATACATTTTATTTTCATGTACCATCGCTCCAGCAGCAGAGAGTTACACGATACACCTCATATTTGAGGAATAAAATGACATAAACGTAGGTTCACTTAAGCTACCTTTTATTTTACACAAAGAATAGTATATAAGCTATGTGGAGGAAAGTCAATAAAAACATGATTAATTCATTAATAGTAGCATTGTTCTTGGCTATTTTCTTTTAGTGCTATTAATATAGACTCAACTTTCGCATCTATAGAATAAGCTCAAATGGCTATCATTGATAAACTCAAAACGTTTTTTATTGTTGACTTGGCAGTTAAGAAAGTATTAAATCCTTTCTTACTGCATAAGTGCAACTAAGGCTTATCTATATTAAGGCTTGCACCCCAGAGTATAAGGGGGTCTAAGTAAACAAAATACGCTTTCATGAGAATACCTTTAACGAATGCCAAGTTTTCTAAACAACATTGATGAAAAATTTTGTACACAAAAAATATAAAATGCGAACTAACATGGGTAAATAGCTGAATGCTATGACACCGCTGCGGAAATACACTTCGCTTTCCGTGGGCGGCTAATGAGCCTCCTTGCTCCTACGTCGCTACGTAGTCTCATCTAGGCCTCAGTTCCCACAGGAGTCTACGTGTATTTCCTCCGCTGTGGACTCGAGTAGGAATCTATAGAATAAATGTGTGACTGTTACACTAGTCCGGGTGAGCGGAGGGCGGTGACTCCTGCGGGAATAGCACGGTCCGAAGACCCCGCAGAGCGGTTTTCTCGAGGAGGCTAAGGCCGTGCCCGCGGAAAGCATCCGCCCGCAGCGACCCCGGATGGCGGGACGAGAGTTTATAGAGGTTATTCTAGTAGTTACTTCGCTTTTTATATCAAATACGTACAGTTGATCCAAGGTCAACTCAAGTAGTGTATCTTCAGATTTTCTTATTCCTTCAAGGTTTATGCGTTCATTTTACGCTGCGAAAGTTGAGATATAGACTGTAGCACAATGTTGAAAAATAAGTTTAGTGCTATGACACTACAATGCGCTTCGGAAATAAACATTGCTCCATTGTCCCAATTAATATCAGCTAGCTGTTAAGAAAATAGTAGAAAATAGTTTTTTTCGTAAACTGTATAGGAAATTGTTGCTTGTTCCGATATAATATGAATAAATCTTAAGAACGATATGATAGGTGATATGGTAAATGATAACTCAAAATGAATTACAAGAGAAACTAAGAAGTACATACTTTGAATTGATCTCTGATATTGCCCATTTTTCATATGATGAACTTTTATCAACAGTTACGAACAGCCTAGCAACTTTGTTGAATACAACTCATGCAGCAATCTATATATATAATAACTGGAGTAAACTGTATGAAATAAAAACGAATTCAATTGAAGTAAGTTTAGTAATGAAGAATAAAGTAGACTTTTGCGATATTAACCAACAGCTTTTACGATCTGATAGTGCAGACGGACAATCAATTTTTAGGGAGAAAAATGAATCACTTAATTCTGTCGTTATACCACTTGTTCCGAAATATGGATCTTCTGGCTTTGTAATTGTTTCCTATCCGAAAACCGTAGCCCCCTTATCCGATGATAGTGTTAAGTTGGTCAAACGGGAAACAGAACAATTATTAAAGCTGGTTAACTATTATAAGTTAAGTGAAAACAGTGTGAATAAGAGTAAATTTCTATTTGATATGTCTACACGTTTATATTCTATGACTATAAAAGAGGATATTTTGAAAGATATTGTTCAATCTTTATTTAAACTATATCCTACATTTACATATTATTTATTATTATCCCAGGATTATGAAGCGGAAAATTCGTTGCCAATTAAAACAATTGAATGTAGTGATGCTGCCACGAAACGAGTAAGTACACAGGCATTTTTAACTGGTGAAGTACAGCTGGAAGACCGTGTAAAGGATAAAAATACAAGTATTTATGCTCCTCTAAAAGGAAGGCAGGGGATATACGGTGTATTGCAAATTATTACACCGCATGCCGTTGATTTTACAGAGGATGAAATTGAATTCATTACGCAATTTGCAAACACAGCCGGTGCGGCAATCGAAAATGTAACACTTTACCAGCATTCCAAACATCTCGTATCCGATTTGAAGCTGATAAACGAAGCTACACATAAACTTAATTCCAATTTAAGGCTTACTGAAATTATTTCAATTGTACGAAAGCAGATAATAGAAGCGTGTAGTGCAACGCAGGTAGGGTTTATTTATGTTCATGATGAATCTGATAATGAATTCAGTATTTTGACAGGCAGTACAAGTTACTTTAAGACTGAAAAAGGTGAAATATTTGCTAAAGACATACTTGATCAGATGAAAACGGACGCTGATCCGATTTTTAGTGGGGATTTTAAAAGAGACATTCCGTATTGTTCTATTATGGCAATACCGATGATACAATCTGGCAAGGTTTATGGGGCAGTAGTAATTTTGCACGAGGAAGAATACTTCTTTTCCTTTGAAAACTACAAGTTATTGCAATCTCTTGTCCACCACTCTACCCTAGCAATGACAAATTCTATTTTAAAAGATAAATTGGAGGAATCGGTAATTACTGATTATCTTACAAAGTTATATTCACGGAACCATCTTGATGAAAAACTGAAAGTACATATGCAATCAGATGAAAAAGGAGCGTTAATTCTATTTGATATTGATGATTTCAAAAAAATAAATGATACATATGGGCACTATATTGGTGATGAAGTAATTGTTCAGGTAGCAAATATCATCAGAACCCAATTAGGACATGAGGACATCCCTGCCCGGTGGGGTGGGGAGGAGCTGGCAATTTATCTTCCCAACGCCAGTATTGATGACGGCGTAGTGCTTGCTGGCCAAATACGGACGCAGGTTGAAAGCTTTACTGATCCCGGGATTACACTATCCTGTGGTGTATCATCTTGGATTGATAAGAAGCGGGATTCTGTAAGTGATGTTTTCATTCGTGCAGACAAAGCACTGTATGAAGCAAAAGCAATTGGAAAAAACTGCGTTGTAAAGGAGCAAGAGGTAAAAAAGCACCCTAAAATATAAACTAAAAGTGGCTGAATAAAATACTTCAGCCAGCCACTTCATTGTTATCTGATTAATTCTTCTAGTATTTTCGCAAATTTTTCGATATAGGTTTGATCTGTTTTATCAAAGCGACTTGTAATCGGACTATCAATATCGAGAACACCATAAATTTCATCATTGACTATTAATGGTACAACAATTTCCGATTTACTAGCACTGTCACAGGCGATATGACCTGGAAAAGCTGTAACGTCTGCAACTCTTTGGGTTTTTCTTTCTTCTATCGCGGTTCCGCAGACTCCCTTGCCATATGCAATTCGAATACAGGCTGGAAGTCCCTGAAATGGACCAAGCACTAACTCATTTTCTTTCCATAAATAAAAACCGACCCAGTTTACTTCGTCTAGAAATTGGTTTAATAATGAAGATGCATTCGATAAAATAGCAATATCATCTTGTTCACCCTCAGATAATGCGGTAAGTTGTTTCAGTAATAATTCGTAGTCTTTAACTTTCTTTCCGGAATAGGCTGTTGCTTGAAACATGTTCATTTCCCTTTCAACTGTGTATATTTCGACAATAACATAAATTATTTGTCGAGAGAAAAATGCAGGAAAAATCCTCACTTTGTCGTAAAAGAGATGTAAGGAGTTGAAAACTTATGAAAAAAAATCCAACTAAACAAAAAGTTGTTGATGCAGCTTCTCTATTATTTTTTCAAAATGGATTTCATGGAACATCTGTAAGAGACATTGCAGATAAAGCAACTGTTAATGTTTCGTTGATCAGCTACTATTTCAAGAGTAAACAGGGACTTTTGGAGCATGCTGTTACACAATACTATGAAGCCTATTTGAAAGCAATCGAATCAGCTATGTTGCATAATGAATCCATTTCACCATTGGAGCGTTTGAAAAAAATGATTGCTACTATTATACATTACAAACAGAGCAATCATCAATTCTCATGTTTCATTCATCGTGAGCTTTCATTGGACTCGGTGTTTGTACGTGAAATGACGGTTACATACCTTGCTAAAGAGAATTATTTTCTAAGTAACTCATTTTATGCTATTTTCCCAAAACAAAAGAAAAATAATTTGGACAGCAGATTTTTATTAATGCAACTGAAAGGAATGTTAATTACACCGTACATATTGCAGAATGAATGGAAAAACCAGGTGGTCGGGATAGATTCACATAACCAATTTGCTGATAATTATATTCGAACGATTGAGAAGTGGTTAGATTACGTTGTCTCGCAAAATAACTAATAATAAACTTTAAAATATGTAAAAATGGCTTAATAATTAACGCCATTTTTTATTTTTGTAAATAAAATTTGTCAAATCCTTAATTTATTTGAAATTTTTTAGCCAAAAATGTTAATTACATGGTATCATATGTATAATAATGAGATAATTATACGCTTTTTGAATCTTAAAATTATGAATACCTGTTCTTTAAGAGAATTTTAGAAAACTTGGCTAACCACCAAGTTTTAATGGAAAAAGCCTTAGTTGCACTTATGCAGTAAGAAAGTTTCTATACTTTCTCATCTGCCAACCAAAGACTATCCTCTTATTCAGGAATGCAGTTAGGAGGCATTTTTATGGCATATATCATAGGAATTATTCTAGTAATTATTACACTAATAATTGTAGGACTTATTTTACGGAAACGGGTATATGATGTTGTGGACCGATTGGAAGCATGGAAAATGGACATAATGAATCGGAATATAGCATCTCAGCTTGGGCGTATTAAAAGTTTAAATTTGTCTGGTGAAACACAAGTGAAATTTGAATCGTGGAAAGAACGATGGGAGTATATCGTAACCAAAGAGCTTCCCGATATTGAAGAATATTTATTTGATGCTGAAGAAGCAGCAGATCGGTACCGGTTTTCCACCGCTAAAAAAACATTGAGAAAAGTAGAACAGACATTGCAATCAATTGAAAAAGACATCGAAAAGATGCTTGAAGAACTAGATGAACTCATGGAATCTGAGGAATCAAGCCGAAAAGAAATCGAACAAATACAGCCTGATATTAAGGCACTGCGTAAAAAACTTTCACAAAATCGTTACCAATATGGCAAGGCAGAAGTCCGTTTTGATGTTGAGATAGATGAACTTGACCAACAACTTAATCAATATCACGACTTAGTTAGTTCAGGTGACTATTCCGAGGCCCATCACCTTGTTGAAGACCTCAAACAAAAATTGGATGAACTGCAATCACGAATAGATGTATTTCCAGCGATTTATAAAACCTGTAAGCATGACTTACCAGCCCAATTGGATGAACTTTTTAAAGGGTTAAGGGATATGAAGGATGACGGTTACCGTATTGAACATCTTGGTTTTGAAAAAGAAGTACATAACTATCAACGCCGGCTATTGGATTGTGTAGACACCCTTGAAAAAGGGGATACTTCTGAAGCAAGCATAGTAATAGAGGAAGTAAATGAGAGAATAGCGGAAATGTACCAGTTACTTGAGAAAGAAGCTGTCGCCAAAAATTATGTCGAATCTAAGGTGCCAAGTTACCAGGAGGCATTGGACAGCCTGGAGGAGAATTTCCTAACAACAAAAGAAGAGGTAGAAACGTTAAAGAAAACCTATTACTTTGAAGATAGTGATATGGAAAAGTACTTGTCATTGGAAAAGTCTATACTAAGGTTAAGAAACCAGCTTGAAGAGCTTTCAGCTGATATCGAAAATGAAAATAGTACACATTCGGATTTGCGCGTAGAATTGGAGAAAGGGTTCCATCAAATTGAAGAATTGCAGCAGAAACATGATGAATTTAAGAAATATATACAAAATTTAAGAAAAGACGAAATGGAAGCAAAAGAGAAGTTAACTGATATGAAAAATGAACTATATCATATTAATCGCAGGCTGAATAAAAGTAATATCCCAGGTGTTCCTGGAGTAATTTGGAATATCATGGAGGAAGCTTCCGAAAAGAATGCCCGGGTGCTTCAATTACTGGATAAGCAGCCATTGGATGTTGCAGAAGTTCAACATGCATTATCCGACGCAAAAACTGCGGTAGATCACGTCACAGAACAAACAGAGTTAATGTTGGATCAGGCCTATTTGACCGAACAAGTTATCCAGTATGCAAATAGATATCGGAGTCAATATCCAGTACTGGCTGCTAAATTGTCCGAATCTGAACGTCTGTTTCGTTCCTATGAGTATGATCTTGCTATTGAACAGGCAGCTAAAGCTGTAGAAGAAATTGAGCCAGGTGCATTAAAGCGCATAGAAGCATACCAAAAGGAAGCAAATTAGAATGCGTCTAGGCTACAAGGGGATTATGATGTTCCTTGGCACTTGTACAATATGTGTCTGGGGTGTTGCCATATTTATGTTTTTCTCAGCACAGAGCAACCCGGTAAATGTAAATGAACATGCAGCTTCAGAAAGTGTCATGATTAAGAAAAGTGAAATGTTTACTCAGACTAAAGGCAAAACTGATAAAGTGTATGCAATGATAAGCAAAAAGGAATCTCCAACGAGAAAACTCGGCAGTGTTAGGCGTACGAATGACGATAACAAAGTATCGATTGACGTGTTACTCGAGATGTTGGAAGAAAAATAAATGTAAAGGTTATTTATGGGAAAGCTAACTTTAGAACTTTCTGTAAAAGAAATAGTAAAATATAAGTGAAACTTCGGTTTTCACTTCTAAAACTTGGTGAAAGCCAAGTTTTTCTAATGGCAGTATAGTGCCTAAGAGCCATTGAGGCTGGGCGGGTGTCAAGTATTTTAAAAGCTGGTTCTCGCTTATCAAATCTAAGGAGTATTTAACATGATTTATTTAGATAACAGTGCAACAACAAAGCCTGCTCCATCCGTTCTTGATAGTTTTTATCAAGCAACTGAACGGTTCTTTGCTAATCCATCCAGTATTCATCAACTTGGTGGTGAGGCTGAAAAATTGTTAACAAAGTCAAAGGAGCAAGCATCACAACTCTTAAATGTTCAACAGGATGAAATCATTTTTACTTCTGGGGGAACGGAGGGGAATAACCTTTCAATAAAGGGTATTGCACTTAAGCACCAGGGGCGTGGGAAGCACATTATCACAACTGAAATTGAGCATCCATCTGTTTCTGAGGCATGCAACAGCTTGGAGGAATTAGGTTTTACAGTAACGTATTTACCTGTAGACAAAAATGGTGTAATCTCTATAGAGGATTTAACGAATTCAATTCGGAATGATACGATTTTGGTTAGCGTGATGCATGTTAATAATGAACTTGGGTCGGTTCAGCCAATTGATGAAATCGGAGAAATTCTTAAAGAACACCCCAAAATTTTTTTCCATGTAGATAATGTTCAGGGAATAGGAAAAGTACCTTTAGAACTTAAAAACAGCGGAATTGATTTATGTGCCATTTCAGGGCATAAACTCCATGGGTTGAAAGGAACTGGTATTTTATACGTGAATAGAAAGACAACGATGTATCCATTGCTACATGGTGGCAATCAGGAACGTTCTCTCCGTTCCGGGACTGAGAACCTTGCTGGTGCTGTCTCGATTGTAAAAGCATTAAGGTTAATAAAAGAGCGGGAAAAGACAGAGGTTAAGGGCATGTATCAGCTACATGAGTATCTCCGGGAAAAATTGGCTGAAATGGAAGGTGTGGTAATCAATACACCAGAAGATGCAGCACCACACATTATGAACATTTCTGTACCGGAGTTGAAGCCAGAAGTGATTATTCACATGCTTGGAGAAAAGCAAATATATATTTCAACTAAATCGGCCTGCTCTTCCAAACAGGCGGATGAGAGTAAAATATTAGCAGCTTGCGGGTATAACACAGATCGTTCCACATCTGCACTTCGCATCAGTATGTCCTATGATACTACGGAAGGTGAAATTAATACGTTCTTAAATGCATTAGAAGAAGCAGTAAATCAACTAAAAGCAGTAATGGAGTAGATAACTATGCAATATGATCATATTTTAATACGATACGGGGAAATGGCACTTAAAGGTAAAAATAGAAAGAAGTTTATCGTACAACTGCAAAGTAATATTCGCAGAAAGTTAAAGGCATTTCCTGAGGTAAAAGTAAAACGTACACAAGGTAGAATGTTTGTCTTATTAAATGGGCATGAACCTGACCCTGTTATGCAAAGGTGCAGTGAAGTTTTTGGAATTCAAAGCCTTAGTCTGGCAGTTAAAGTCCGTAACGATGAAGATGAAATTAAACAAGCAGCATTATGGGCACTAAATAATAGTGAAAATGTTAATTCGTTTAAAGTTTCCGTAAAACGAATTGATAAGAATTTTCCTGTTCGTTCACAGGATATGAACCAAGTGCTGGGTGGACATCTTTTGTCAAATACAACTGGTTATACGGTTGATGTACACCAGCCAGACCTTGAAATCAAAGTTGAAATTAGAACAGAAGCAACTTATATTACATCAAGTGTAATTCCAGGGCTCGGCGGATTACCGGTGGGTACATCAGGAAAATCTTTGCTGCTTCTGTCGGGTGGAATCGACAGCCCTGTTTCGGGATATCTTGCTATGAAACGTGGTGTTCAACTAGAGGCTATTCATTTTTATTCACCACCATTTACAAGTGAACGTTCGAAACAGAAAGTGATGGACCTAGCAGAGAAACTGACGGAATATGGGAATTCAATTAAGGTTCATGTTGTTCCATTCACGAAATTGCAACAGCATATTTTTCGGGAGATGCCTGACGGGTATGCAATGACAATAATGCGACGGATGATGTTACGTATTAGTGAACAAGTATGCAAGAATGAGTCTATATTATCGATGACAAACGGTGAAAGTCTTGGTCAGGTAGCAAGTCAAACAATGGAAAGTATGAATGCTATAAACGAAGTAACCAATTATCCAATCATCAGACCATTAGTTGCAATGGATAAAAATGATATTATAAATATTTCCAGAAGAATTGATACGTATGATATTTCGATACGTCCTTATGAGGATTGCTGTACTATTTTTGTGCCAAAGTCGCCAAAGACGAGGCCTACTAGAGAAAAAGTAAATATGTTTGAATCACAGGAAGACTTCTCTGCATTAATAGAAGAGACAATAAACGGTATTGAAGTTGTTAAAATAACTAATCAATCAGATGCAAAAAAGGAATTCGAAGATCTTTTATAAAGGCCTGGGCAGAAGTTGCCATAGGACGAGGCGTACTTAGTGTGCCTCGATTGCAAAGAACGCTCGCTGTGGGGACTTCTAGGATCGCTGTCCCACAGGAAGCCGTTTCTGCTTGCGAGGAAGCTGAAGCGTTGCCCTAAGGTGCCAGAAGTGTATTTCCGAAGCGGTGTCACAGCACACAGTTATTTTTCCATGTTACTTTGCAGTTTATATCAATTGCAACTATGCTTACGAAAAACCGATCAGTTAGAGAGGAATATGTACAGGTTCGCCTGTATTGTTGAAGAACCCATTTTTAACGGAACGAGGATCCATCTCACCCTTCAAAGAGCATCTTTTTTGCTAATTAGCGGAACGAGGATTCATTTCGCCAGTTTGTCGAATCCTCATTCCAAGTTTTCCATATTGTATAATCCTGGTAGTTTAAGTACAAGCATACCGTAATAATTTAATTCGGTATTAGGAAACTAAAACATATTGTTTCTTCCCCTAAAACTGACCTCGTAGGCTTAGGAAAAGAGCACTCATAAAATTTCTCTTAACTAACAACAAATACCAGTTTAAAAATCCTCTTTGCTACACAATATAGAAGTATCAAGGAGGTGATGAACATGGCTAGCAACAATAGTTCAAACCAATTAGTAATACCTGGTGCACAACAAGCATTAGACCAAATGAAAACTGAGATTGCACAAGAGTTTGGTGTTCAACTTGGTCCTGACTCAACTTCTCGCTCTAACGGGTCTGTTGGTGGAGAAATCACAAAACGTCTTGTTCAGTCTGCTGAACAACAATTTGGCGGAATGTCACAATAACAACAATATAATAATAATGGCTTAGGGCTATCCTTTTAGGGTAGCCCTTTATAAATTCTCTCTTACTGTATAAGTGCAACAAGGGCTTGGCGATAACCTGAGTTTTCAAATATTTCACATTCTTGATTTTTCTGCTTTAAGTAGGTAAAGTTCTTATAAAAGAGTAGAATTTTTGTAGATGGGAGTATTTCAGATGGGAAGACTTTGGTTTGGTGGTTCAGTTTATACAATGGAAAACGAAGGTGATGCAGTTGAGGCTGTCTATACAGAGGGAGGCTTTATAAAAGCTGTTGGTACTTATGAGAGATTATACCATGACTTCTTTGGCGAAATTGATAATGAAGTTAATCTGAAAGGTAAAACGATGCTGCCGGGTTTGGTGGACAGTCATATGCATATAATAGGGCACGGTGAAAAGTTGCTGCATTTAGACTTGTCACAAATGAAATCCCCAGAAGAAATAAAAGAAGCACTTCTTAATCGTACTGCTAACTTATCTGAAGGGGAATGGCTTATTGGGGAAGGGTGGAATGAAAACCAGTGGGATAATCCAGAAATTATTTCAAAAAAAGAGTTGGATGAAATTTGCCCAGACAACCCGATGATGTTGACCCGTGTATGCAGACATGCGCTCTTAGCTAATACAAAAGCAATGGATATATCTTACATAAATGATCAAACGCCAGATCCTCAAGGGGGAATCATTGTACGAGACGACAACGGTGATACCACTGGTTTATTTTTAGATACTGCACAGGAATTAATAAAACAGGCAATGCCTGATGTATCACAGAAATTTTTACAGCAGATTATAAAAATAGCTGTCGATGATTTGTTGGCAAAAGGTCTAGTTGGTGGACACAGTGAAGATCTCAATTATTACGGTGGTTTTCTAAAAACATACAACGCCTTTTTAAATGCTATTAACGAAAACGCCAAAAAGTTCAAGGCGCACCTACTTGTCCATCATGAAGTTATGGAAGATATGATTAATCAGAATTTAGGATACTTGGATGGAACAGAATACATTGAGCTTGGTGCTGTAAAAATATTCTCAGATGGGGCTCTTGGTGGTCGAACAGCTTGGCTGACACAAGAATATACAGATGATCCTGATAATTATGGAGTTGCGATTCATAATTCTGATTACTTGGAAAAAATTGTGCAATCTGCCAGAGCACATGGTCTTCCGATTGCTGTCCATGCCATTGGAGATCAGGCTGTTGATGAAATAACAAAATTGATTAAAAAATATCCACTTAAAAATGGAGCCCGCGATCGGATAATCCACGGTCAAATATTAAATGATTTTTCGCTGAAAATGCTTCAGGACTTACCAGTGGCCGTTGATATTCAGCCAGCATTTGTTTCATCGGATTTCCCTTGGGCTGTCGATAGATTGGGCGAGGATAGAATTAAAGAAGCTTATGCATGGAAAACGATGCTGGATAGTGGTGTTCTTTGCGCAGGCAGTTCAGATGCACCGATTGAAGATGCTAACCCATTACAAGGAATTCAGGCCGCCATGCTGCGAAAATCATATTATGATGGCGAGGTATACCAGCCAGAGGAAAGGCTGTCGTTATTTGAATCTGTTCGGTTATATACGGTTGGCAGTGCAAGTGCAATTACACAGGAAAATAAACGTGGTCTGATTATAGATGGTTATACTGCAGATTTCACCATTTTGGAAGAGGATATTTTTCAGGTTGATCCAGAGCATATTCATGAGATTGAAGTTGCAATGACAATTGTTGATGGTGACATCGTATATGATAATAATGCAGGATAGGATGTTTAGAACAATCATTTTCAGTGGCTGGATCTAATACGCAGTAGATATAAAATGTGAATTAAACTATGGATGACCAATTCGTAACATTTAGTGTGGCACTCTACCTACGCAGTTGGGATATACTCGCTTTCCGTGGGCTCACCACGAGCCTCCTCACTCGCAAAGAACGCTCACTGCGGGGTCTCTTAGGCCCGCTGTCGAGGCTGCTGAAAAACATATTTTGGAAAATTTAATTCCCACTTTATATAGTGAATAACAGGTAAAATGATATGTTGCTCTCTACTATAAGGTGAATATTGCATGAAAAATTGGGAATTGATTTTTACTTGGTTAAAAAGATGGTAGTTTTTCAGTGGCCTCCCCGCTGTCCCACAGGAGTCTCGCATATTCCAACTGCTGGTTTAAATTGATTAAAACTTTTCTTATTCATCACATATGCGTTTATAAATTTAGTGAGCAAAACCCAGCGGAGGAAAACACGTAGACTCCTGTGGGAGCTGAGGCCTAGATGAGACTACGCAGCGACGTAGGAGCAAGAAGGCTCATCAGCCACCCACGGAAAGCGAAGTGTATTTCCGGAGCGGTGTCATAGCACTCAGCATTTTAGTTCGCATTTTATATCTAATCAGCAACAAATAAATCCGAACTGGTTCGAATTCTATTTCAAGAATTTGAATCATAGTTCGGATTTTACTTTCGCTATTCATTTCTGTTCCGTTCTCTTTTTTATAAAAATGTTCGTTTAACACGGTCCCAATAGGAGTTGTTCTTAAGTTTCACCGTTTTAATAACTTTATCGCTTAAGGTTACCGTTAAATCTTTTATATTTCGAATGGAGTAGGCTTCGTTATCAAAGCCGATAACGGGATAATCGTTACCATCCTGAATGATATCTAATGTGAGCTTTCGATCCTTACTTAACACAAAAGAGGATCCTAACGTACGATAGCGGTTGTTATTAAGTGAAGCGAGTTCTGAAACTTGGAAACATGGAATCTTCGGATCAATAATGGCGCCCTGTGTTGATTTACTGTAACCAGTACTGCCAGTAGGGGTTGAAACAATTAATCCATCACCCCTGAATGTTTCAAACTGCATATCATCAATATAAACATCAACTACAATCGTTTTGATGATGGTGGAACGAATACTAACCTCATTTAAACAATTAAATGAAGTTTCCCCATTAACCTGTACATTTATGACTGGGAACCGACGCACCTCCATTTCTTCATGAACCATTGAATGCAGCATTTCGTCAAAATTATCCATATTAAAATCACAGTACAGTCCGGACTCATCAGATTGTGTTATTCCTGTATACAGACAATCCTGCCTAAATCCTGTTTTTCGAACAGCCTGTAAAAAGGTGCCATCACCACCAATACTAATAATAACGTTAGCTTGTTTGTGATCATCAACAATAGTAAAGTTATTTTTTTGAGCTAGTTCTACTAGTGACTGTAACTTAGTTTCGAGGTCATTATTTTTTTGATAAAAGAAATAAATATTTTTTCGATTAGGCATCGTTATCCTTACCTCCATTATTAACGTATCTGCTTGTTCAAGAATACCATTTTTGTTTATGTTTTCCTAACAGATTGAAAGTATATGAGTAAAAAAGGAAATTTGTAGCAAATTAAAGTTGGGGTGAGGAATTTATGTTTATCTTTCTGATAAGCTTCATTTTGGTGATGGTTATTTTACTGTTATTTTCAAAAGTTAAGGTGGTTAATACGGTTATTTTAAATCAGAAAAAACAAACTGTTTTAATAGCTGTTTATTTTTATCGTATAAAATTAATGGATAGGTTGATTGACTTATCTGATGGATCCTATGAGGAAAAATCAATTCGCGAAACACTGAAATTATTACATACTTATAGTGAAAATTTTCTTCAAAAGGTGAATGATTTAAATGATGTGATTACTATTTTGCTGGGAAGGCTTTATTTTCATAAATTATCATGGAATACGCATTTTGGAACTGGAGAAGCAAGTGCGACCGGTATGATTTCAGGAGGAATATGGGGAACAAAAGGGATGATATTAGGGTTAATTTATGCTAAAAGTAATTTAAAATGTGAACCATCCATCTCTGTTGTACCACTTTTTAATCAACGATATATTGAATCAAAATTTGATTGCATTGTATCAGTAAGGATAGGGCAAGCTATATATGGAATTATTAAAGTGATACGTAAATATCCGTCAAAAAAAGAAGCGATTATTTAAGTTAACTAAAGGAGGAAATATCATGACAGACGAACATCCAATTCAAGGCTTAATGACAACAGCTATGGAAAATTTAAAAGATATGATAGAGGTAAATACGATTATTGGCGACCCGGTTGAGTCCCCTGACGGAAGTGTAATTATCCCCGTTTCAAAGGTAGGATTTGGTTTTGCTGCAGGTGGGAGCGAATTTAGTTCAGGTAGTTCAGGACAAAGTAAAAGTGATTCAGGTAGTGGAGGGTCATTACCATTTGGAGGAGGTAGTGGTGGTGGTGTATCCATCACACCAGTTGCATTCTTAATTGTTAGTCCAAAAGGAATTAAAATGGTCCACTTGGATGAGAACACGCATATTTATGAGAAGATGCTTGATTTTGCTCCAAAGGCAGTTGAGAAAATCCAGCAAATTTTAAAGGAGTCAGCACAGTCACCTAAACATAAACAAAAGTCTGGGCGTGGCCAGCAACAGTCAGAACAGCACAACTCCAATCAAAACCAGGATAATCAGCAAAAACAGGATCAGCAGCAGTCAGAAGATCAAACAAGATATGATATATAAAGGTTCTGCCCAATTGAAATAGTGGACATTAATTGGTAATAAATTCATAATGAAGTGTGCAGGAAAAATATATTAGGAGGAATGATTTATATGGCTAATGTTACATTTAATCAGGATCCCGTCACACTTCTGGGTAATGAAATTTCAGTGGGTGATGAAGCACCAAACTTTACTGTGTTATCCAATGGTCTTAAAGAAGTGAAGTTGGAGGATTATCAGGGTAAGGTAAAACTAATCAGTGTTGTACCATCTATCGACACTGGGGTATGTTCTGATCAGACACAACGATTTAATAAGGAAGCAGAAGATATAGGTAATGTCCAAGTACTAACGATTAGCATGGACCTCCCGTTTGCTCAGGCTCGCTGGCGTGAAGTGAATAAAGTTAATGAGCTTGAGATGTTATCCGACCATCGTGATGCAAACTTCGGTGAAAATTACGGTGTATTAATCAAGGAATTACGATTGTTATCACGTTCAATTTTCGTGGTTGATTCAAGTAACAAGGTTACATATTTGGAATATGTAAGCGAGGTAACGAATCATCCTAATTATGATAAAGCGTTGGAAGAAGCTAAAAAAGCAAAATAATCATGAATTTACACATTTACACTCTCCTGTTAATCGATAGCAGGGGAGATTTTTGTACATTTACATAGGGGATTTGTTACACTAGAAATGCTTCAGATAGATGGATTGAACGGAGGACATATTGACTATGGAAAAAATGAATGTAGAAGTTTTATTTGAAAAGATAGATAATGCTACTGATACAGTACAACAGCATGCAAACGAAACATATTTGGATAGTCTGGCCATGACATTGGAGGTATTTTTCCACGAGCATGTTGCCGAGGAAATAGATGATGTCTTAAAACATAAGCTTCAAACCATAATAAAGGATATTGATATACACGCATATCAAACGGAAGAAATCCGTAAAGCAGTACAATTGGCAATCTTAAAAGGAATGAAAGGGACAACGCAGCAACAGCATTTAATGACGCCGGAAACAGTTGCTTTATTCGTCGGCTATTTAGCAGAGAAGGTTACTAATAGTAAAGAAAAGTTACGTGTGTTTGATCCTGCCAGCGGTACAGGTAATTTGCTTACAACCGTATTAGGCCATTTGAAAAACACTGAAGAAACGTTTGCTAGTGAAGTTGATCATACATTAATTAAACTTGCCGTACTGAACGCAAATTTACAAAAGAAAGAAGTGGAGTTTTTTCACCAGGATAGTTTAACACCATTCCTTCTGGACCCAGTTGACTTAATTGTAGCTGATTTACCTGTTGGCTATTATCCTGATGATGTACGCGCAAATGACTTTGAGCTAAAAGCTGATGAGGGTCATTCTTATTCACATCACTTGTTTATTGAACAAAGCATGAATTATACGAAAGATGGCGGGTATTCCATTTTCGTAATTCCTGACTTTTTGTTCGACAGCGATCAATCGGATAAACTGCATGCCTTCATTCAGGAGTATGCGCATATTGTTGGCGTCTTGAGGCTTCCGGAAAGTATGTTCAAGTCAGAGAAAAATATAAAGAGTATACTTATTCTGCAGAAGAAAGGTGAAGGTATCACAGCTCCAAAACAGCCATTGTTAGTTAAGCTCCCCTCGTTTAAAGATACAACAGCGATGAATGATATTTTAGAACAAATGAATACATGGTTTTCGGCGAATATAAATAATTAGCTACAGGAGTTGAATACACAATGTATAATATTTTAGCCATAAATGCTGGCAGTTCATCTTTGAAGTTTCAGTTAATACGGATGCCAGAAGAAAAGGTCTTAGCAAAAGGGCTCATTGAACGAATTGGATTGGCTGATGCTATATTTACAATCGAAATTGGCGACAGTAAAGAGAAAGTGTCAGCAGATATTCCAAATCATCAATTTGCCGTAGAACACTTAATGGACAGCCTGAAAAGTTCAGGTGTTATCCAATCATTCCAGGAAATTAATGCTGTTGGTCATCGTGTAGTGCATGGCGGGGAGAAGTTTAGTGATTCAGTACTTATTACTGAGGAAGTAACACGTATTATTGATGAAGTTTCTGAATTAGCGCCGCTGCATAACCCGGCGAATTTAACTGGCATTCGTGCATTTCAAAAAATACTGCCTGATATTCCAATGGTAGCAGTATTTGATACGGCATTTCACCAATCAATGCCTGAGAAATCTTATTTATATAGCTTGCCGTATGAGTATTATGAAAAGTACGGAATTCGCAAATATGGTTTTCATGGAACTTCACATAAATATGTCTCACAGCGAGCTGCTGAAATGTTAGGTATGCCAGTTGAACAATTACGAATAATCTCATGCCATTTAGGTAATGGTGCAAGTATTGCTGCTATTGATAAAGGCAGATCAATAGATACCTCAATGGGCTTCACTCCATTAGCTGGTGTTACGATGGGCACGAGGTCCGGTAATATCGACCCTGCTCTAATTCCATATATTATGGAAAAAACTGGAAAGTCTGCATTTGATGTGATTAATATTTTAAATAATAAGAGTGGAATGTTGGCTTTATCAGGTTTCTCCAGTGATTTACGGGATATTGAACAACAGGCAAACGAGAATGATCGCGCAGAACTTGCTTTGGAAGTATTTGCAGCTCGAATACATAAGTATTTGGGTTCATATGCGGCCAGAATGTCAGGAGTAGACGCTATTATATTTACAGCTGGGGTGGGTGAAAATAGCGACACGGTCCGTGAAAAGGTGTTAACAGGATTAGAGTTCATGGGTGTATACTGGGATCCTGCCTTAAATAAGATCCGTGGTAAGGAAGCATTTATAAACTATCCTCATTCTCCGGTGAAGGTTATCGTAATTCCTACTAACGAGGAAGTTATGATAGCACGAGATACTGTTCGTCTTTCTCAATAGGAGGGAATCTGATTGTCAGTTCATGAACATAAACAAAACAAACAATTTGTAAAATGTATGGTAGTAACGATAAGTGATACAAGAACAGAAACAACCGATAAAAGTGGTAACCTGATGGTAAAATTATTAGAAGAGGCCGGGCACCATATCGAAAAAAAAGAAATTATTTTCGATGAGCCTACAGCTATTAAAGAAATTACTCGATCCGGCCTTGACAACCCTAATGTTGATATTATATTAATGAACGGTGGTACAGGTATTGCTTCTCGTGATGTGACAATTGAAACAATTCAGCCTATGTTCGAAAAGGAAATAACCGGTTTTGGGGAGCTTTTCCGAATGTTAAGTTTCCAGGAAGATATTGGGTCTGCGGCAATATTATCCAGGGCTATTGCAGGAGTGAGCAAGAATACAGCTGTCTTTGCTACGCCGGGGTCATCAGGTGCAGTGAAACTTGCTATGGAAAGACTCATTCTTCCTGAATTGTCACATATAGCACATGAGATAAAAAAAGATATTAACGGATAAAGATAAATAACGCCTGCAATTGAGTCAGGCGTTAGGCGTTTTCACCGTATAACCAGCACATCACAGCTTGCATACCTCGTGATGCTTTCCGAAACACTGCCAATTAAGAAGCGCTCAACTGCACTCATACCAGTTGCACCGCAAATTATCAAATCAGCATCAAAGCTAACAGCGATGTCCTTAGCAATTTTCACCTTTGGAGACCCGTATTCAACACATCTGACTAAGTTTGTTAGGCCTGCAGTCTTTGCGTTTTCCACATAGCTGTCCAATAGTTCTTTTGCATATTCCTCCGCGCGGTCAGCCAATGTTCTGTCATATGCTTCAGCTGTAGCAAAGGTTCTTGAATCAACTACATGTGCCAGAATAAGCCGTGCATCATTTCGCTTTGCAATGTCCAAGGATTTTCGAAATGCCTTTTCGGAAGCCTCAGAACCATCAACAGCAACTACAATATTTTTGTATTCGAAATCCATAATAATCTCTCCCCTTCTTCTAATATATATATACCCTCTCTACTACTTACTATAACTCTTTTTTTAGACAGTTGGAAATAAAAATCTCCAGTAATGTGACGTGTAGGTGCACATACTAATAATGGAGGTGATTTAATTGTCAAGAAAAGAAAAATTTTTTGAAGATAAAAAAGGTGTCTCAACTGTTAAGAACCAACTAATCGAAAGCTACCAAAGCGGGGTTATTGAAGACAAGGAAAAACTCTCCAACAACAGAGGGATTCACAAGTATAATAATCAAAAAAATTAGTGCTGTATTCAATCCATCTCTTAAAAGGGATGGATTGCTTTAGTTCATTCGATTAGTATATTATGATATAATTTCAATCATGATAAGTAGTTCAAGGAGGAACAATTGATGGGACATGCACTAATCACAGCAGGTACATCAGGATTAGGAAGAAAAGTGATCGAAGAATTTTTAAAAATGGGTCATTACGTTACGACAACATATCACAGCGATTATGAGAAAGCACAGGAAGTCAGACAGGAACTGGCAGAATACAATCACTTATTACATATTGAACAAGCTGATGTAACCAGTAAAAAGAACATTGAAAGTCTTGTAGAGAAAGCTGTAACACGTCACGGTGGAATCGATTACCTTATTAACAATGCTGGACCTTTTATTTTTGAGCGGAAAAAGTTACTTGATTATACAGACGATGAATGGCATAAAATGATACAGGGAAATCTTGAAGCCGTTTTTAATTTATTAAAATTAACAGTACCATATATGCGGGCACAGCGCTTTGGAAGAATAATAAATTATGGCTTTCAAGGTGCTAACAGCGCATCAGGCTGGCCATATCGTGCTGCTTTTTCGGCAGCTAAAAGTGGGCTAGTCTCTTTAACTAAAACGGTTGCGTTTGAAGAAGCAGAGTATCAAATTACATCCAATATGGTCTGCCCGGGCAATATAGTTGGTGATATGAAGGAAGCCAGTATTGCACAAAGCAGACAGGTGCACGATGACGCAACCCCAGTAGGCAGATCTGGAACTGGGGAAGATATTGCACGTACAATTATGTATTTATGTGATGCGGATTCGGACATGATTACCGGTTCTATTTTTGATGTAACCGGAGGCCTAGATGTGATCCATCGATACCGTTAACTCTATTATGGTGCTTTTTTAAATAGTATTTGTTACAATGAAATTGTTTGTATTATAATATTTATACATCTTAGGTAATTTAATAAAGGAGGGTATTTTCATTGAAGATAGGAGTACCTAGAGAACTGAAAAATAGTGAGAACCGTGTAGCAATGACACCTGCTGGGGTGCTGACTCTGGAGAAAGCTGGACATACGGTTTATGTAGAGACAGAGGCAGGGTTAGGTTCTGGTTTTAGTGATGATCAATATGCAGAAGCTGGGGCGATTATTGTTCCCATTGCTAAAGAAGCTTGGGCACAGGAAATGGTCATGAAGGTGAAGGAGCCACTTCCAGATGAATACGACTATTTTTACGAAGGTCTGATTCTATTTACTTATTTACATTTAGCAGCAGAACCAGAATTAACAAAAGCATTGATCGATAATAAAGTTGTTGGAATTGCGTATGAAACAGTGCAACTGGAGAACAATTCATTACCTCTTTTAACACCAATGAGTGAAGTTGCTGGCCGAATGGCTTCACAAATTGGAGCACAATTCCTGGAAAAATCAAAAGGTGGAAAAGGAGTACTGCTTGCTGGAATTCCTGGTGTAAAACGTGGGAAAGTAGCGGTAATTGGCGGAGGAGTAGTTGGTACTAACGCTGCCAAAATTGCGATGGGGTTAGGAGCAGATGTCACCATTATTGATTTAAGCCCAGAGCGATTACGCCAATTAGATGATATTTTCGGATCATCTATCAATACGATGATGTCCAACCCATTAAATATCAGTGAAGCAATTGCAGAGTCTGATCTTGTTGTTGGTGCTGTGTTAATTCCCGGTGCAAAGGCGCCAAAATTAGTTACAGATGAAATGGTACAGGCAATGTCAAAAGGATCAGTTATTGTTGACGTTGCGATTGATCAGGGTGGCATATTTGAAACAAGTGACCGTATCACAACACATGATAACCCAACATACACAAAGCATGGTGTACTGCACTATTCTGTTGCAAATATGCCCGGAGCAGTTCCACGTACATCGACTATAGGGTTAACAAACGTTACTGTTCCATATGCACTTCAGTTAGCAAATAAAGGATATCAAAAAGCATGCTCAGATAACAAAGCATTGCTGAAGGGAATTAATACATTAAATGGGTATGTGACATTTGAAGCTGTAGCTGAATCACATGACCTACACTATGATGACGTTCATACGTTACTGAATAAATAAAAGTATAAACGAGGTGGCTGGGACAAAAGTGTTTTAGTCATAGTGAAATCCGAACTATGATTCAAAATTCTTGAAAATAGAATTCGAATTAGTTCGGATTTGTTTTGCAGTAAAAAAAATAACTAATTTCTCACTGTATAAGTACACCGATTGGTTTGCACTCCAGAGTATATAGCAACATTAGAAACCATACAATAATTAGTATACATTTCGCCTGTTGTTGTGGAACCCTCTTATTGGCGGAACGGGGACCAGCTTCGATTGACTTGGCGGATCCTCATTCCGAGTGACAATAGCTTGATTACTCCTGCATAAATTTACCTAAGGCTTTTATCTTAAGACTTGGTGAGAAGCAAAGTTTTCTAACCGATAACCTGTAATTCTTTTGGATATTTTGTTAGTGTTTCGGGTCCTTTTGGGGTCATAAATATCATGTCCTCGATTCTCACCCCACCAGTGTTTGGAACATAAATCCCTGGTTCAATTGTATAGGACATTCCCTCTTGCAGTGGCAGTTTATTATTACTGTGCATGGAAGGATATTCATGTGTTTCAATTCCAAGGCCATGCCCGATTCTGTGTGTGAAATATTTGCCGTATCCAGCTTGTTCAATATGGTTTCGTGCTGTTAAATCAATTTCCCCAACAGATGTCCCGATTTTGGAAGCTTCGATTGACTTTCTTTCAGCTTCCAGCACCGTGTTATAAATTCTTTCTTGTTCGGCTGTAATGGATTTATATGCAACTGTTCGTGTTGTGTCAGAACAATATCCTTCAAAAATCACACCGAGATCAAATAGCATCATATCCCCTTTTTCAATTTTCTTCATAGAGGGTGTCCCGTGTGGTGATGCTGTTTTAGTGCCTGATAAGGCCATTGTTGAAAACGACATATGCTGGATACCCTGCTTTTTTAACTCAAATTCAATTTTTGCAATAACCTCGAGTTCACCAACACCTTCGTTTATTGCCTTTACGCCAGTTTCAACTCCAAAGTCAGCGAGGGAAGCTGCTTGTTTGAGAAGTGTGTATTCCTTCTTGCTTTTAATAACTCTTAAGTTCGCCAATATCTCCTGTGCATCAGAAACACCTGTTTCAGGAAGTACTTCCATTATTTGATAGTACCGTTCCAAAGTAAGCTGGTTATGTTCAAGACTTATTGTTCGAGGGGTACTATTGTTCCGTTTAAGAAAATCATGAAATAGGTTCCATGGATTTTCATGATCCTGATATCCAATTATTTCGTAGCTCCAGCCAGCATTTTTTGCATCTTCTACTTCCATTGAGGGTACTATTAATAATGGATCATGATATTGACTGACATAGACAGCTATAACACGTTCATGTGGTTCTGTATAATAATTGCTTAAGTAGTAAAAGTTTGCCTTGGATGTGACAAGCATACTGTCAAGGTCATGTTCGTTTAGTTTGTTCAATAGTGTATCTAATCTGTTCGTCATATTTGCACCTCTTTTTAATTATTACTTCTAGTATAACAAAAGTAAATATTGTTAAAACGTGTTACAATATAAATTATGATTTATTTGATGAAACTATTTTAAAATTGAATCGTATAACATAAAGAATAACCATTTTGATTGGTATGTGAGGTGAAGCTATGGGTTTGTTTTCAAAGCTTTTTTCAAAAAAGGAACAGCAGCGTCCTGCCCCAAAAGATCGAACAACACTGTCGATTGCAGTAGGTGATATTGTAACATATGACCTTAGGGACTATGAGGTAGTAGGTAAAATCACGTATCGGGATGGAAGCTATGAATGGTATGGCTATCAGTTACTGGAAGGAAGAGATACTATCTGGCTATCGGCAGAAATGGATGATGAGCTGGAACTTGGTATCTATAGAAAAATACAGTATCCAATTTCTACACCCTATCCAAAAGAATTGACGTATGATAATCAAACATACTATCTTGAGGAAGAAGGAACTGCAAGCGTACAAGGTGAAGGAAGAAGTTCCAATCTTAAAGGTGCCGAAACAAATTATGCTGACTACAGTTCAGATGAAGGGGCACATTTTTTAAGTTTTGAATCTTGGGGAACAGAAATAGAAGCGAGTTACGGTTACCCAATTGAATCATATGAGCTAAAAATATTAGCTGGAACAAAATAGAGGAGGATAATAATGTTTAAATTTTTTAAACGTGTGACAACTGTCGTTGGTTCAGAAATGAATGCAATGCTTGATAAGGCTGAAGACCCGGTGAAAATGCTTGATCAGTTTATGCGAGATATGGCTGAAGATATTCGTGAAGTTGAAACGTCTGTCTCCAAGCAAATTGCCAATGAAAAAATGCTTAAACGAAAAGCAGATGATGCACAGGCTATGGTCGATAAACGCCAGAAGCAAGCGGAGCAAGCTATTGAATCGGGTAATGAAGACCTCGCCCGTCGTGCACTTCAGGATAAAAGTGACCATGAAGGCCAAGCAACAATGCTTAATGAATCATGGGAACGTGCGAAAAATGATTCTGATGTATTACGTGATAAGTTAGATGAAATGAAAAAAGAGTATCAGGAAATGAAATTGAAGAAAGATTCGTTGAAAGCTCGTGCGGAATCAGCTAAAACAAGAACCAAAATGAACAGAACAATGTCTTCAATTGGAAACGATGAATCTAAACAAGGATTTGAAAGAATGGAAGAGAAGGTCATGCAGTTCGAAGCAGAGGCTGACACTAGTGAGGACCTATCTCAGGAAAGCCGTACATTGGATGATGAATTTGAGGATTTAGAAGATAAAAATAACGTTGATGACGAACTTGCAGCGCTAAAAAAGAAAATGAATAAAGAATAACAAAGAGTGAGAAAATGGGACAGACTCTTTATAGTAGTTAAAGCTTGTCGATAAGCCAAGTTTCTAACAATTAGAGCTGTCCCAAAGATTTATGAGAAAGGGGTGAATACTTGTTGAAAAAGTGGCTCATATTTACAGGCCTAATACTAATCATGCTTATTATGACATCGTGTGCACAACTAGGACCTTTTTCAGATAGAGGGATGCAAGAAGAAGTTAATATCACGAAAGATGATGTTCCAGAAGAGCCTGATAAAGAATCAATAGTAAATGATCTGAATTCAAATAAAAATAATGAAATTGATGATTTGATTGAAGCTAATTTCCCATTAATGGATGTCATATCGAATGAATCAAATAAAGCAGAGATATATGCAACTAACCGATTTAATTTAACAGAGTTATCATCTGTCTTGACCTCGGCCAAGAAACCCGAAAACGAGAGTGAAGTTAAAGATAATCAGCAGATTTTGATATATGATGATGCGTTCGTAACATTAAAGGAAAGTGAAGATGATGAAGATGTACTGCTTCTTGAAGTTGCAAGCGATGAATTCGTTAGACGAAATTATTCACCAAGTTTTTTAAGTACATTTTTTGCTATGAGTCTTCTAAACAACACCTTTGGTTCAAATAATTGGGGGTGTAGATCAGGCAATTGTTATGGAGGCTATACCGGAAAAGGGTACTACCCAAATGGTGCGCCAAAGCGTGGGGGTTCGATATTTCGTGGTGGTGGACCAGGTGCAGGAAAATAAAAGGAGTGTGTTAGAATGGGACCATTTATAGCAACGTTTGTTTATTTTGCAATCTCTATTGTAATTATATTGATTGGCTTAGCTCTATTTGCAAATATAACAAGAAAGTACAAGGATTTGGATCAGGTTAAAGAAGGCAATCAGGCGGTAGCGTTATCCATTGCCGGAAAAATTATGGGTATCGGCGTCATACTTGCATTTGCGATTTATAATAGTGATGTTATTTACGAAACAATAATTTGGGGTGCGTACGGTGTAGTACTGCAAATGGTTGCTTATATTTTATTTGAACTATTCACCCGTAAATTTTCAGTTGAGGAACAGCTGTTAAAAGATAACCGGGCAGTCGGAATTATCTCCATGGCAGTTTCTATAGGGCTAGGATTTGTAATTGGTGCATCCATTACATAGAATTCACTAAGGCGACCAGCATGAAGCTAGGTCGCTTTATATTTTGGAGTGGTAATATGAATGAAAAATCCATTCGGCAAAGCAACTTTATTTACTGGGCGTCTGGAATTGTATCCATTTGTGGCATAATTTTTGAGGTATTGTTTGGTGCGTTAGGGTCTTATATATTGGGTGATGGAGTTAAACAATATACACTGACAATATCCTTGTTCTTAACCGGCATGGGGATAGGTGCCAGTATAAGTGAGCGCGTTACGAAAAACTTGATCATATCATTTGTTTACATAGAGTTTGGTGTAGCAATTATCGGAGGATTCTCCAGTTTTACAATGTTTGGGATAACAGCATTTGCCCCAGCGGGTACGGATGCTTTTTACTTATATTTAATTACTTTGATAGTTGGTGCATTAACAGGTGTTGAATTACCAATACTTATTCGGAAGGCAAATGAGATTGGTGTTACGCTAAATAGAAGTACAGCAAGGGTATTATTTTCAGACTACGCCGGCGGTCTTGTTGGTGGTCTGTTATTTGTGTTTTTGCTCCGTCCTCAATTTGGCATGGTTAAATCAGCGTTTTTAGTCGGTTCTATTAATTTGGCAGTAGCATTAATTGTTTTATGGTTATTCCGTAAAGAAATACGACGGTTTACTGTACATGCTGTTATCGGGTTGTGCATTGGCTTGTTGCTTGTTATCGGGTTGTTTTTTGGAGAAGCAATGGCGTTTAGCTTTGAACAAAAATTATACAAGGATCCAATAATTTATATGGAAGAAAGCAGCTATCAAAAAATAATATTAACACAGGATCAGGGTGATACACGTTTATATTTGGATGGTTCACTGCAATTTAGTTCAACTGATGAATACCGTTACCATGAAATTCTCGTTCATCCTACAATGGAATATGCAAAAGATCCTGAAAATGTATTAATTTTAGGTGGGGGAGATGGAATAGCTGCAAAAGAAGTGCTTAAATATGAGAGTGTTGAGAATATTACACTCGTCGATCTTGATCCAGCAGTTACAGCACTTGCTAATTCTAATCGACTGATCCTTCAATTAAATGATGGGTCATTACGTAGTGACAGGGTAGAGATTATTCATAAGGATGCTTTTCAATTTTTGGAAAACAGTGAGAAATGGTATGACGCTATTATAGTCGACCTGCCGGATCCCAATAACGAGAGCCTGAATAAGCTTTACACAAAAGAATTCTATTCACTGATTCGCAATCATTTGCTCCCGGGCGGTGCGGCAATGATTCAGGGAACAAGCCCTGTCTTTGCAACGAAGGTCTATTGGACTATTTCAGAAACAGTAGAATCGACCGGAATGGATATTGAAAATCTGCATGCGGATATCCCAAGCTTTGGAAACTGGGGATTTGTAATGGCAAGCAGAGAGCAAATTAATCTTGATACAATTACCATTAATAAGTCAACTAGATTTCTGACAACCGATATGCTGACAAGCTTGACTGAATTTGGGAAAGACGAAGACAGCCGGATAGTTGACGAAGATGGGGAAACGGTTGACTTGGAAATTAATACGTTAATTGACCCAAATTTAATTCAATTGTATGAAAATGCATGGAAAAATTATTAATCGGGTAAAGGAATATGAAAAGTTCTATCGAATATATAGGGTGTAGACTAAATGTAAAAGGAGCGATAATAGTGAAAGTATCATATCATGGACATTCAGTTGTCCGAGTTGAAACAGAAAACCATACTATTTTATTTGACCCATTTATTTCGGGGAATGAAGCGTGTGACTTGGATCCATCCACCATTGAAGCAGATATTATTCTGTTAACGCATGGTCACAATGATCACGTTGGTGACACGTTTGAAATTGCTAAGCGAAATGATGCATTAGTAGTCGCACCAAATGAACTGGCCGGATACCTCGGTTCTAAAGGGTTGAACACACATCCAATGCATATTGGTGGCGCTCATCAGTTTGACTTTGGAAAAGTGAAATATACTCAAGCATTTCACGGATCATCCTATACAGAAGAGGATGGAACAATTATTTATACTGGAATGCCGGGTGGTATTCTCCTTACTATCAATGAAAAAACAATCTACCATGTAGGCGATACGGGGTTATTTAGTGACCTGAAATTGATCGGGGACATGAATGATATTGAAATTGCATTCGTTCCAATCGGAGATAATTTTACAATGGGACCTGAAGATGCCTTAATTGCAGCTGATTGGATTAATGCAAAGACGGTTGTTCCGGTTCATTATAATACGTTCCCGGTAATTGAACAGAACCCAGACTCGTTTGCTGCTAAAGTGAAGACTGGTAAGGGATTAGCGATGAATATAGGTGACTCGGTTAATCTGTAATGTTTAAAAACGTGAGCTGCAATTGGCTCACGTTTTTGCGTATTAACCACATTTAAAAATTCGATTATAGTCATTCACTGTTTTATTCGTGTGAAAGAAAGTTTCACCCATGACGCATATACTTCCATTATTTCCGTTCTGTATGATATCGCCATAGAAGTGAGCATCTCCATCGATAGTGATGGACGATTTATTTTTTAGTGTTATATCACTTTTAAAGATAGCATCTTTACCAATGTCCACCATAGCACTATTAAACAAAATTGATTTTTCATCCATATAGAGGTTTTGGGTTATTGTTAGTGAAATACCTTGTTTAATGTTTACTCCATTCGGAAACCATGCACTGCCATTTACTGTAATCGAAGTATATCCATTTTTTTTAATTGAATTTTGTTCGAATTTAGTGTTTCCATTAAATTCACCTTGATCTTGAGTATTGCCATCCTGAAAATCTTCTTCATTAAAATTGTCTTCTAAAGATATTTCATATTCCTCCTTATTAGCCCATGTTGTTTTCAATGAAAACTGTTGTCCGTTATTTTCAGTAGCCAAGTAAATCTCTATAGTTTTGTTATTATTAATATCTACACAGCCATTTTCATTAATTGCTAATTTATCTTGACCATTATGTATTGTTGTATCATTTTTAATCGTAAAGCTATTCTCTTTGTTAAAGCAAAGTTTTGATTCACCTCTATAATATTGATTCCTCAAATCACTAATCAACACATTTGTATCCTGTTTCAATGAGATATTCCCACTCGTTTTTTCCTCACTACTCATCATTTGAATAATAACTGTCGAAGAGAGGGCGATAAGAATTGCAAACAAACTAAGTGCTGCTAGTAACTCTACTAAAGTCATGCCTTTTTCGGTTGAAAATTGTCGAAGTTTCATGTTTACACATCCAATAAATGCTATAATAGGATAAAAGTCACGGGTAAGGTGTGAATTCAATTGTATACTAGATTCAAAAAAATAAACAGTAGTGGATTTACCCTTGTTGAAATTATAGCATCAATTGCGATTTTGGTAATGGTTATTGCGGTGTTATTACCTATTTTTCCACAAATAATGAGCTGGTCACAAAAAACAGATGATCAATTAGTTGCCAGTAATCTTTTAAGTGAAGTAGCGAACGACGCAAAAGACACAAATGTTGACGATTTGTTTGGAGAAAATATTATCAAGTGTGAAAATGGTTCAACTGAAGACATAATTCTAAAAGAATATCAATTAAATAGTGAAATATACGAGGCAAAACTTAATGTTTGTAAAGAAAAAGATGTGAATTTATATCGTACTCATATTAAAATTTTTTCTGATGATGACAAATTAGCAAGTGAATCGTACACTTATATACAAGGTGATCCAAAGTGATTAATTATAAAAGCGAGAAAGGTGCTGCACTTGTACTTACATTAATGATTATTACATTATTTTTTATTTTCATTTTGACCCAATTTTACCAGATAACAAATACAACAAAACAAGTAACGACGATGGAAAAACAAATTGATGCCCGACTCGTCGCTGAAATGGGTGTTGATTACTTTAGGGATGCTGTACAAAGATATATTGATAATGCAGGATTGACAGAGCCAGGTGACGTGAGCATAGCGGAAATTACCCTACCGCAAAATCCGGTTACATGGGATTCAGGGAATCATAAATTTTTGATTAAAGATTCCTATATAGAAGAGAAAACAGAAGACCAGGTAACCGTTAAACTTATTAGTGTTGGTACAGCACATAGTAAGGAACAGAAAATTGAGGATACCATTATCATTACATTTGAAAGTGAGTGATGACTTTGATAGCACGTAAGCGACTTGGTGACCTTTTACTAGAGGCAAATCTTGTAACTGAAAATCATATTAACCAGGCACTGGAAAATAAAAAGGAAGATCAAAAACTTGGTGATGCTTTACTTGAACGAGGTGTAATTACGGAACGCCAACTAATCGAAGTTTTGGAATTTCAATTAGGTATTCCACATGTCTCTTTATATCAATACCCAATTGATCAGTATGTTCTAGGCTATGTATCAAAGGAGATGGCACAGCAAAATTATATAATGCCTTTAAAAGTACAGGATAATGCCTTGACAGTAGCAATGAAGGATCCAATGGATTATTACATAATTGATGATTTAGAAATGGCAACAGGATTTAGTATATCGCCTGTTATTGCAGCAAAAGACGATATTCTATTTGCCATTAATAAATACTATTTTAAGAATGACTCAAAGCTAACAATAGAGTCTAATACCGAAAATGATAATGAGGCTCCAGTAATTCAGTTACTTGATCAACTCTTACATACAGGAATCCAGCTTAAAGCAAGTGACATTCATATAGACCCGCAAGAAAAGAATGTGAACATCCGTTATCGAATAGATGGCAGACTACAGACTGAAAAACTGGTATCACAACAAATGCAAAACGCTTTAATTGCCAGAATTAAAATTTTGGCAAACCTGAATATAACGGAAACAAGACTGCCACAGGACGGAAGAATTAAAACGAATGTAGGTGAAACGCCAGTAGATTTACGGATATCCTGCCTTCCTACAGTTCATGGTGAAAAGATTGTAATTCGAATTCTGGATCTGAATAATGCGCTAATGCAATTAAGTGAGTTGAATTTTTCAGAAGAAAATTATAAGAAATATAAGCAGTTAATTACCCAGCCATCAGGACTTGTTTTGTTAACAGGGCCAACAGGGTCGGGAAAAACCTCAACATTATATGCTTCCATCAATCAGCTGAATCAGGAGAATGTGAACATTATTACGGTTGAAGACCCTGTTGAGTTCCAGCTGGATGGTATCAATCAAGTACAGGTTAAAAGTTCCATTGGGCTTACTTTTGCTAACGGATTACGTTCGATATTAAGACAGGATCCCAATATTATTATGGTTGGTGAAATTCGAGATCAGGAAACAGCAGAGATTGCCATTAGGGCTTCTTTAACAGGCCACTTAGTATTTAGCACAGTCCATACCAATAGCGCAGTTGATACGGTGCCGCGATTGATCGATATGGGGATTGAGCCGTATTTAGTTGTTTCATCCTTATCCGGTATTGTTGCACAGCGATTAGTCCGTAAAATTTGCAGGGACTGTATCACCGAAAGAGAGCTAACTGAAATGGAGAAAGAAATTTTTGATCAAAATGGTATTGAAGCTAATACTGTTTATTTCGGAAAAGGGTGCAGCAGTTGTCACCAGCAAGGCTATCGCAGCAGAATTGCAGTACAGGAAGTGCTGGTAGTTGATGAAAAAATTAAAAGTATGTTGCTGAATAATGAATCAATAGCAGAGATTCGTTCCTATGCAAAGCAACAAGGAATGAATTTTCTGATTCAGGATGGGTTAGAAAAAATTAAAGAAGGATTGACATCCATGGAAGAAATTATGCAAGTTTCAATTAATATTTAGGGGGGTTACCCATATGAGTGAAAAATTTGAACAATGGTTGACAGATGCTTTCCACAGACAAGCGTCAGACGTGCATTTAACAATTGGAAAAGCCCCTATATTTCGCATAAATGGTAACCTGATTGAACAGAATGAGCCAGCTCTAACACCATCTGATACACAAGATATTGCAAAGGAGATTATCCCGAATGATCTTTTGCAACGGCTGGAGGAAAAACGCGAACTGGACTTCTCTTATGGAATAAGTGGGGTTTCAAGGTTTCGGATTAATGCATTTTATCAACGCAGTCAGTTGTCATTGGCAGTTCGAATAATTCCCACTAGTATCCCATCAATTGAAGAACTGCGCCTCCCGACGATTACCAGGGAAATTATGCATAAGCCACAGGGACTAGTGCTTGTAACAGGACCAACCGGAAGCGGAAAGAGTACGACGCTTGCCTCCATGATTCATCATATGAATCAAACAATGCAAAAACACATTATTACTTTAGAAGATCCGATTGAATATATGCATACACACAACAAGTCAGTTATTGATCAACGTGAGATTGGTTTTGATACACATAGCTTTGTTAATGGGCTTAGAGCAAGCCTGCGACAGGATCCTGATGTCATTTTAGTTGGTGAAATGCGTGACTTGGAAACAATCTCAACGGCAATCACCGCTGCGGAAACGGGGCATTTAGTATTAGGTACCCTCCATACAACAGATGCTGTTTCAACAATCGAACGAATTATTGACGTGTTTCCATCTGAACAGCAAATGCAAATCCGCATCCAACTATCATCAATTTTAAAAGCTGTTATCTCCCAGCGATTACTAGTTACAAAGGATAATATGGGTAGGCGGGCGGCAACAGAAGTTCTAATTAATACACCTGCTGTTAAGAACTTAATCCGTAATGAAAAGCTGCATCAAGTTCAGAATGTGCTGCAGACATCGAAAGAACAGGGGATGCACACGCTTGAAATGGATCTTAAACGGCTACTAAAAGAAGACCAAATTTCCTATGAAACAGCTGCTCCTTTTATGCAAGAAAGGGGTTTTTAATGAATGAACTATCAATATACTGGAAAAGATGCATCTGGTAACAAAACAAAAGGGAAGATTGAAGCTGATTCAAAAAAAGATGCGCTAGTACGGTTAGAAAAGGACAGTATAATCGTAATTGAAATTGATGAGACGAAATCGTGGAATAAGGAATTAGCTATTAATAGAAGCGTTAAAAATAAGGATTTTGTAATATTTTTAAGGCAATATGCAACATTGATTCATGCTGGTATATCGATTTCAGATGCTACAAAAACGATGTCGAGGCAAACGGACAATTATGCATTAAAGCAAGCACTGACTGCTATTGATAAACAACTTGACCAGGGACAGGCCCTTTCAAAAGCAGTCGAAAGTCACCCGAAAGTCTTCCCATCTTTACTCGTCAACATGATTCGGGCGGGGGAGGCTAGTGGCAAACTTGATGACATATTAAACCAGATGGCTGATTATTACGAGAAAGAATATCGTAATAAACAAAAAGTAGTTTCAGCCTTACTTTATCCTGGTGTTGTAGGGGTTATTACACTTTTATTAAGTATTTTTTTGCTAGTATTCATTGTTCCACAATTTGTAGGAATGTTTAATTCTTTCGGTGAAGAGATTCCGGCGTATACACAGTTTATTTTGAGTCTGAGTGGTTGGGTTAGTGCCTTTTGGTGGGTGCTTATTGCGGTAGTGTTATTAGGTGTTGCAGCTTATAAGTATCTGTTGAAGAATGATGCATTTGTTTACCGTGTCGATAAGCTTAAAATGAAGTTCCCTTTTTTAGGTGTGCTTGCTCATAAAGGTGTCTTGGTTCGTATGACACAAACGTTGAGTACTCTAGTAAATAGTTCTGTCCCAATCCTACAATCGGTCGAAATCACCGAAAAAGTGGTTGGAAATCGTGTGATTCAGGAAGTATTAAAGCAATCCAGAAAATCGATGGAAGTAGGCGAATCGATCACTAATCCTATGAAAGAACATTGGGCATTTCCGGCATTAGTTGTTCAAATGATTCAAATTGGTGAAAAAACAGGCACCTTAGATCATATGCTTTCAAAAGCTGCAGCATTTTACGAAGAAGAAGTAGAACAATTGTCGAATCGGATCAAAACATTAATCGAGCCGCTTATGATTATTATACTGACAATAATCGTAGGCAGCATCATTACTGCAGTTGTTATTCCAATGTTTTCTTTGTTTGAAAATATCTAGAAAAAATAGTAGATTTTTGTCTAAAAATGTATTATAGTATACATAGGAATATAGTAGGATGCGATGATAAATTACCTGCAGTTTGGGCACTTTGGTAGTTTGGAGTAAGTAGTGCAACCGGCCAGCTAAGTTTAATAGACTTTATATCTTATATATTAAGAGAGGCGGGGATTTAATGCTAGAACGCATGAAAAAGATGATAAAAAAGAATAAAGGCTTTACATTAGTAGAGTTATTGGCAGTGATTGCAATCTTAGCAATTATTGTTGCTATAGCAGTACCGACGATTGGAAATGTTATTGGTGATTCTGAGGAAAAGGCTCATGAGGCAAATGTGGAGTTGATCGAAAATGCTGCAAGGTTAGCACATGTGAGCGGATTGGAAGTTGAAGACGACGGTGGATATAGTATAAATGAACTTAAAAATAATGGCTATCTCGATGAATTACCGAAAAAAGTTGGGGAAAATACTTATCAACCAACAGACACTGTTAGTGTTAAAGAGACTAATAGTGGTGGTTTAACAATAGAATATGAAAAATTCTCAGAGGAAAATTAACATACATAGTAAATGTTATACTGAGAAAGATGATTGATTTTAAAGATAACGCCCTGGCACTTTCACTGCAGGGTGTTTCTTTAAATGATAGTTTCAGAAAACAATAAGGAGCCACATAAATGGACATTCTACTAATCCTATTTTTCTTCCTCCTGGGTTTAATCTTTGGCTCATTCTTCAATGTAGTCGGATTACGCCTCCCAAAAAATATATCCTTCGCAAACGACCGTTCAATCTGTCCTCATTGTAAACATCAATTGTCATGGTATGAGAATATACCGATTCTTTCGTTTGTCATTCAAGGGGCTAAATGTCGTCATTGTAAAAAGAAGATTTCATTTATATACCCTGTAATTGAATTGTCCACAGGTGTTTTATTTGCATTAAGCTACTCATTAATAGGATTAAATCTAGAAATTATTATGGCGTTACTTCTGGTTTCGATGCTTATGATTATATTGGTGTCCGACATAACATATATGTTAATCCCAAACCGAGTACTTCTCTTCTTTCTGCCACTATTCATCTTCATTCGTATCGTACAGCCTTTGGATCCGTGGTGGTCATCTATTTTTGGTGGTATAATTGGAATTACACTTCTTGCAATAATTATAATTGTAAGTCGTGGTGGAATGGGCGCGGGAGATATGAAATTGTTTGGTATCTTAGGTATTATTTTGGGAATTGATAAGGTATTACTGGCATTTTTCCTTTCGTGTATGATTGGTGCAATTATAGGGATGTTGCTCCTTCTTTTCAGAGTGATTAAGCGCAAGCAACCGGTTCCGTTTGGTCCATATATTGTTGTTGCAACACTTATTACATATTTTTACGGAGAACTTCTAGTAAACTGGTATTTCAATTTATTCTTGTAAGCAGGTGATAGTTTGGGGATATTCAATAAAGGTAGAGTAAACATTGTAATTACAAACAGGGTTTTGCGATATTCGTATCACAAAAGTACTTCTATAAAAAGCTTAGTCAAACATGGTGAAGTGGAACTGCCTGAAGGGACAATTAAAGATGGTACGATTACAAGTAAACAATCACTGCAAAAAGTTGTTAATCGGTTGGTTAAGAAAAATAAATGGAAAAGAAAAAAGCTCTATTTTTGTATGCAGGATGACACAGTTGTAATTCGTCAGCTGCAAATTCCGGCAACACTGACAAAAGATGAGGCGATAGGTTATGTGAAGACACAGATTGGCAACAGTTTATATCTGCCATTTGGTAACCCATCACTGGCAATTGAGTTTCTGGAAACAGATGGTGAAAACAGAGACATTCTTTTATTCGCGTACCCAAAGGATAAAATAGAATCATTTAAAGATATTTTTGATGAGGCAGATCTTAAACCAGTTGCTGCTGACCTTACTTCTTTATCGGTTTATCGATTTTATTATTATTTATTCCAGGAATCGGACATTAATCATGTACTCCAAATTCACTGGAATCACGATGCACTCGTTTTGACAGCTTTTCAAAATCATAAAGCAATTTTCACCCGTTATATGAAATTACCGACTAACCAGGATCAGTCAGGGTTGGATGAGACCTTAGGAAAACAAATCATTGATGATTATATTATAGAAATAAATCGCTTTATTGACTTTTATCAATATTCTTTAACGAAAGGTACAGCAAGAATAAGTTTATTGCTGTTAGCTGGTGATTTTCCATTTCTTGATGATGTTAAAAAAGCCTTGTCTGATGCTGTTACAATAAAGTTATACAAGTTTCCTGATGGGAAATTACAGGTGAAGTATGCTGATGTCCTTGGTCTGGCACTGAAACAGGATTCGTAAAGGGGAGTAATCATGAACACAGAAATCAATTTGCTTGAAAATCAACCTAAAAAACATATTGCTCCCCTTGTATTAGGTGTTGTGGGTATTTTACTGCTTGCTAGTGTGATTACTGTACTTTTGTACCAAAAAACTAATTATGAGAATCAAATAGAAAATCAAACAAATAAAGTTTCACAATTGGAAGCACAACTACTGGAAAAACAAGGTGAGTTTGCCAGAGAAAAACAACTCGAGCAACTGCAGCAAGATATATCAACTTTAAGAGACGGAATGATTCCCAATGTGGCTTTGTATAAACAAATGCTTAACTTTCTTTCGTCGCCTGAACAGTTGCTAAGTTATAATTTCACAAATGAGAATCAACTTATTATTGATGCAAGATTTACTACACTTAAAAATGTCTCAAATTATGTAAAAGTTATACTAGCCCAAGACTATTTCTTAGATATTGAATTAACCAGTGTGAGTAAAATGGATACGTCATATCAGGCAACATTAACTATTAGTTTGGATAGCGAAACTTTAGTGAAGGAGCTTGGTGAAAATGACTAAACAGTGGACAAAAATTCATACGTATTGGTTACTAGGAATTTTATTAGCTACTCTTATTGTTTACGGGCTTTGTTATTTCACTATAATTGATCCATTGCAGTCAGAAGTGAATACTCTTGATAAAAAGGTTTCTATGTATGAAAACCAATTCGAAAAAAGAGAAAGTCAATCAAAGGAGAAAAATCCGAGTGAGGAGTTGTCAGCTCTTGCTCTACAAGTACCGCGGAAAAGTTCACCTGATGATGTATTACTAAACATACAAAATATTGCGAGTGATACGAATGTAACAATTGATTATATTGGATCGGGTAATCAATCAGGAAATCAGGCAGCGGTTCAGCAGGAAGAAGAAAAACCCATGAAATTAAATGAAAATATATATTCACTAGAAGCTTCAGCATCGAAACTCAGTAATATAAATTCCTTCTTGTCTAAAATGACTGAAAGCAAAAGACTAATGATGATAGAAACAATTAATTTACAACAGGATGCAGAACAGGTTTTTATAACAGTTTCATTTAAAACCTTTTACACAGGATAGTCTTTTTTAAAGGCTATTCTTTTTAAATCTGTTATCAGTAACTGTTCTTATCATTCTCAAATTATCATAAGGTATTTTGAGGAGGGATATTTATGCGCCAATATGCGATATTACGATTATTATTAGCTGGCTTTTTACTTTATTTTGCATGGCCCGTTATTCCAAGTGCAGCATCACAGGTGGAGCTTGTTTTTTGGGGAGGATGGCTCTTGTTCTTAGTTCTGGTAGTCGGAGCTAATTTTGCAACACTTTTACAAATTACCAAGCCTCCAATTATGGAACAGGAACGAGTAAGAAGCCGACAAACGCTTAATCATTGAGGTTTCCGTGTATCAACTGTATAATAAACAGTATAGATATTGACTAGTACAGTTGAAAGTCGGTGAACGGAAATGGCAACTAAACATGAACAAATTTTACAACATATATTATCATTGGAAATCGGCCATAAAATCTCTGTGAGACAAATAGCGAAAACGTTAAATGTTAGTGAAGGGACTGCATATCGGGCGATAAAGGATGCCGAGAATCAAGGCTTGGTTAGTACCATTGAACGCGTTGGCACAATTCGAATTGAGCGTAAGAAGAAAGAAAATATCGAAAAATTAACATTTGCTGAGGTAATTAATATTGTAGATGGACAAGTATTAGGTGGCCGGAAAGGGTTGCACAAAACTTTAAGTAAATTTGTTATTGGTGCAATGCAACTTGATGCGATGATGCGCTATACAGAAGCAGGGTCATTATTAATAGTCGGTAACCGTGTGAAAGCACATGAATTAGCATTAAGTGAAGGAGCGGCTGTATTAATAACTGGTGGGTTTGATACGAATGATGATATCAAGCTCTTAGCTGATGAAAAAGAATTACCTATCATGTCTACCAGCTATGATACATTCACAGTTGCAGCGATGATCAACAGGGCAATTTATGACCAATTGATTAAAAAGGAAATTGTGTTTGTAGGTGATATTTATACACCGTCTGATGAATCGTATTATTTATATGCTAAAGATAAATTGAAACGGTGGTATGAACTTAACGATCAGTCAACTCACACCAGATATCCAGTGGTGGATGAAAAAGAACGGGTAACTGGAATGATAACGTCCAAAGATATAATTGGAAAGGACCAAACTACGTTAATTGAGAAAGTTATGACTAAAAATCCGATTGTCGTTCAGGATAAAACATCGCTTGCCTATGTCGCTCATATGATGGTTTGGGAGGGAATAGAAGTCGTCCCAATTGTGGATGCGTCTCATAAACTTAAAGGTGTGGTATCCCGTCAGGATGTATTAAAGGCATTACAGCAAATTCAGCGCCAGCCGCAAGTTGGTGAGACAATTGATGATGTGGTCTCGAGGAATTTGCAAGCAATTGAGGGTGACGACACAATTTTCCAGGCACATGTTACCCCACAGATGACCAATCAACTTGGAACACTTTCAAACGGTGTTTTTACCGCATTGATGACAGAAGCGAGTAGCCGAGTACTGCGTAATATTAAAAAAGGTGACCTAGTTGTCGAGAATCTTACTGTTTACTTTATCAAGCCAGTGCAAATAGATAGTTATTTAATAATTAAGCCTCAATTACTAGAAGCCGGGAGAATCTATGCTAAAATAGATATAGAAGTTTATAATGAAAAGAAGATGGTTGGAAAAGGACTTTTAATGGCACAATTAATTGACCGTTAAAGAATTTCAGCGCAAACACCGTAGCAATGTATGGACTGGAATATGTCTGTTGACTTATCGTGCGAAGGTGAAGGGAGTGTGCTAGTCTCTGAGGGCTGGCCGGAGAGAACGCCACGTCCTGTGGCATCACCGGAACGAGTACGTCATGTACGGCTGGGCTGGACGTTATTAGGTAGTCGATCAACTTTTATAGTTTTCCAGGTAATGTAAAAAGCTGACTAGGTGTAAGTCAGCTCCCCTGTTATTAAGCATTGATTCGTTTCCATTCTTTGCGGTAATGTTTCGTTTCTCTGAAGCCCAGATTAAGCTGCAACCCACCCAGGATTAAAAATACAATTCCGATAAACAATGAGATTTGTGTTTGATAGAATATGTATTGATTAATGCCAAAGAAGAATAGAAAGCTTCCAAGACTTATACGCGACTTTGCGTTAAAATATGCTTGGGTTAATTTATCGCTAGTCTTTATTATTGCAACTTTATAGTATACATAAAAAACAAGCGAGAGCATGATAATAATCGGAAAAATAATCATATAATCTACTCCTAAATTTAATGTCTTTATTTATTGTAGCTTGTTTTTAAGCGTTAAGGAAGTATAAACTTTCATATATTATGTGACGAGAGAACTTGGCTTGTCGTTAAGCCTTAGTTGAATTTAAGCAGTAATCTGCTAAGATAGGAGCCAAAAAATGAGTTTAGAAAAAATAATTCAATCTATTAAGGAATATGAAACCATCATAATTCATCGTCATGTACGTCCAGATCCGGATGCATACGGTTCGCAAGCAGGTTTAAAGGAATTAATTTTACAGGCGTTTCCTAACAAGGCGGTTTATATTGTTGGTGAAGAGGAGCCTTCATTAAATTTTTTGGTCAGAATGGATCAAATAAATGATGAAACGTACAAAGATGCACTTGTAATTGTCTGTGATACTGCAAATGCTGCACGTATATGCGATCAGCGATATGAACTTGGTTCGATGCTAATTAAAATTGATCACCACCCAAATGTAGATGAATACGGAGATATAATGTGGGTGGATACAACCTCAAGCTCTACTAGTGAAATGATCTATGATCTGTTTTTGTATGGAAAAAATGAGGGGCTTGAACTAAATGATCAAGCTGCACGCCTTCTGTATGCCGGAATTATTGGTGATACTGGAAGATTTTTATTTCCGAGTACATCGAAAAAAACATTTCAACATGCAGCTGAGCTTGTTACCTATGACTTTGATCGATCAAGTCTATATGATGGTATTTATAGTATAAAAGACAACATTGCCAGACTGCGGGGTTATATTTTGCAACACTTTCAGTTAGCTTCTTCAGGTATGAGTACGATAAAGCTGACAAAGGAAATATTGGATGAATTTCAAGTTGACCCATCTGATTCTGGTCAGTTGGTAGGTGTTCTTGGTGATATTGAAGGGATTAAGGCATGGGCATTCTTTATTGAAGAAACTGATCTTATTCGTGTGCGTTTACGCTCAAAGGGTCCAGTAATTAATGAGATTGCCGGAAAATATAATGGTGGGGGGCACCCTATGGCAGCAGGTGCGTCCGTGAGCAGTTGGAATGAAACGGAAAATGTTATACAAGACTTAGAAGAAGCATGCTTAGCTTATCCAAAATAAAAACAAAAGTGCTGAAATTAGCACTTTTGTTTTAACTGCTTTTGCTTTCTGGCATTGGTATAAACCAGCAACCTATATTTGTTTGATCGTAATGAACGTGAAGATTATCCCGGTCAATAGAACGTTTCATTAGTCTAATTAGTTCTTCAGATTCGGCAAATGCTGTGCGTCCCTCTTTTAATTGGGCAATTTTCTCATCGCGAATATGTCTGGGATTCATAATAAGCATTGTAAACCAGCTCCTTCCAATAAAATTATTATATGAAAGTGGTTTTAAAATGACTTTACTTCTATTTTAATTGTATTATGTACCTGATGAATTTGCCACAAAAATTATGATATTTCATAAAATGTTCATAGTTAAATCAGTTTCGTTATTCAATAGTGCTATCGCACCCCGGGGTTTCAAGGCTCATGCTATTCCCGCAGGATCCACTGCCCGCAGTGGAAATCAGCGATAGTAGTACTTTAATTTAACACAAATGGTAAAACAGTAGGTCACAAAATTGTTCGGATAATCATAAATATGCTTATTCCTGAGAGTGATTCAGTTAATTGGAAATTTCTGCTTCGACTATTATTTTAACCGTTGGTGTAATGACTAGTGTTTGAACAGCAAACTTATATGTGAAATCATCTACCTTAAAATTCTTATTTTGTATGGTTGCCTTTAATAGCTCGGAACTTTCCGACACGATAGTTACATCCTGTCCGATGATATGCTCAATTTCTTTCTTCATTAATTCTTCCAGATCGTGTATTAATAATCTATCCAGACGAAGTTCATCCTTGTTGGTAATCTCTATTTCAATTGAATCGATTGTTAAGGCTTCTTTTGATTTTTCATCCAGATCTTTTTTATCCTTTAATAAAGCTTCATTTTGATTCTCCAATTCATTCACCTTTGATTGAAGATCCCTGTTTTCACCTAACAATTGCTCATACATGTACCCATGCATATAGACAAAAATAAAATAAGATATTATTGCACCAATAAAGGTACCAACCAGAAATCGCTGCCATCCTTTTCTTTTATGATATGGTGGGACATGCATTAGCCTACATCCTCCTGAATTAGCCATCCTATTAAAATCATAGCTGTCTTAACCCCGCCCATAGCAGATAAAATGAGTAAAATTTGTTTTACCATGTCAAGGGTTGAGTTATCATAGATTCCTTTTTCAAAATTGGCGATTGCATCGAAAGTTCCGCCTATTGCAGCAACAATTGCCCAGATTCGCAAGCTTTTAGCAATACGGCTGATTGAGGTGAAGGGAGCATCGCCTGTAGCAAACGATCCCATACTTCCAATAATTGCACCACCGATAATTACGCCAAAAGCTATAAAAAAACAATGTATAAATTGAGCTATAAATCGTTCCTCCATTATTTACGCTCCTTATGAATTTACTCCTAACATTGTATGATTGGTGTGGACAAGATATGTTACGATGCACGTTGAGATACAATTGAAATTTGATGCAGATTCTGAATAATTTAGCTATAATAATGGAAGAGAGGTGGGATAGCATGTCATTTACGCATTTAAAGGTACGAAGTGGTTATAGTCTTATGAATAGTACCATAACAACTAGTAAACTGGTTGATAAAGCACGTGAACTGCAGTTTGATGCGCTGGCACTTACAGACGAGCATGTTTTATATGGCACTATCCCTTTTTATAAAGCCTGTAAAGCAAATGGAATTAAACCTATTATTGGAATGACGGTAGAGGTTAGAACTGCCGAAGATGAAACAGAAACATGTGTCCTGTTGGCTAAAAATAACCAAGGTTATAAGAACCTTACTAAAATGAGCACACACATACAGTTATCCAAAAAAACAGGTATTGAAAAAGCAGATTTTGAATTCTATAGCAATGGTTTGATATGTATATTGCCAGCTGTGAACAATTCAATGGAATACCTTTTACTAAATGAGACACACGATAAGGTGAAAGCTTATTTAGAGACAGCATGGAATATGTTTCATTCAGATGACTTTTATATTGGCATTCAAGATCATGGGCTGGAAACAGAAAGAAAGATTAACAATTCTCTTAAATCTTTCCATGAAATTTACCATATTCCTGTTGTAGCCTGGAATGATGTTTGGTATTTGGATGAGAAAGATGATATTGCATATGATTGTTTACAAGCAATGAAAATGGATAGAGAGTGGTCCCTTCAAATAACTGATCCAGCAATTAAACAGCATCATTTACGTTCAGCAACTGAAATGGAGCAGCTTTTTGAATCACTTTGGCCTGAAGTACTTACCACAACTGATTTAATTAAAGATAAGTGTAACGTTACGTTTGATTTTGAAAGAAGAATGCTGCCATCCTACCCTGTCCCGGATCAACTGGATGCACATACATACCTTGAGAAAATGTGCTGGAAAAATGCCCAACTAAAATATGATTCTGTTACAAATGAGATTGCTGAACGTTTAAGATATGAACTCAGTATTATTCAATCAATGCAGTTCAGTGATTACTTTTTGATTGTGTGGGATTTCATTGCATATGCAAAAACGAATGGTATTTTGGTGGGACCTGGTCGCGGATCTGCTGCTGGGTCTGTAGTTGCTTACGTACTTGGAATCACCGAAGTTGACCCTATTAAATATGACTTACTTTTTGAACGTTTTCTAAATCCCGAGCGTGTAACAATGCCTGATATTGATATCGACTTTTCCGATCACCGACGTGATGAAGTAATTGATTATGTGCGAAACAAATATGGCGATGAACACGTAGCGCAGATCATAACATTTGGAACTTTTGCGGCCCGTTCCTTGTTACGTGAACTTATCAAAACAATAGGAATTGACCAGCAGGATGCCTATTTTATTTTAAAAGAAATTCCTGTCCAAGCTAAAAGCACCATTGTAGAGTATGTGAAAGACTCACCTGACTTGCAGCAATACATAAAGCAATCAGTTAAACTAAAAGCACTTTTTGCTGTAGCAACAAAGCTTGAGGGACTGCCAAGGCATATTTCGACCCATGCTGCTGGTGTCGTAATTAGTGACGAGGCTTTGGTTGAAGATGTGCCACTAACATTAGGGGCAAATGATACAGGTTTAACTCAATTTCCTATGAATGACCTGGAGGCAATTGGTCTATTAAAAATGGACTTTCTGGGACTGCGTAATTTAACGTTACTGGAACGGATTATTAAAACAGTAAAATATGAGTCGAAACAGATCATCCAACTAAATGAAATACCAGATGAAGACCCAAGCACATATGCATTGTTACAGAAAGGGAAAACGAATGGTGTATTTCAGTTAGAGTCGCAGGGGATGAAACAGGTATTAACAAGACTTAGTCCAACTGTGTTTGAGGATATAGTAGCTGTTAATGCGTTGTATCGGCCCGGTCCAATGGAAAATATACCTGTTTACATTGACCGAAAACACGGACGGGAAAAAATTGATTATCCACATCCGGATCTTGCTCCTATTCTAGAAAAAACGTATGGCGTATTAATCTATCAGGAGCAGATTATGCAAATCGCCCATCAGATTGCTGGATTTTCACTAGGACAGGCAGACATTTTACGTAGAGCTGTAAGTAAAAAACAACAATCTATTATGGAACAGCAACAGGAGGCTTTTATTCAAGGGTGTTTAATGAATGGCTACAGGAAAAATGTTGCTGAGGAAATTTTTAAGTGGATTGTAAAGTTTTCAAATTATGGTTTTAATCGGAGTCATGCTGTTGCATATAGCAGGATTTCATATCAGCTTGCTTATTTAAAAGCACATTATCCAGCATGTTTTTTTGCAGAGCTGTTAAGTTCTGTAGCCAGTCAGCAGGATAAGTTACATCTATATATGAAGGAACTAAAAGAGATGGATATAACGTTAGCCCCGCCTGCGATTAATAAAAGTTTTGGGAAATATGTTGTCGAGCAGGATAGTGTAAGGATGGGTCTGCACTCTATTAAAGGTATCGGCAATCAAGTTATTAAAGAAATTGTTAGCGTTAGAAAAGAAGGTCCGTTTAAAAGTCTATTCGATTTTTGTTTGCGTGTTTCTCCTAAAGCAGTAAACAGAAAAACACTTGAGACACTTATCATGGCCGGGTCTTTTGATGAATTTCATTGGAATCGTGCAAGTCTATTGGCATCGGTAGATCAGGCCTTGGAACAAGGGGAGTTATTCAAGGAATTTACCGATCAATCAAACCTGTTTCAGGAAAAGCTTGACTTGGAAGCCGACTATGTCGATATAGAGGATTTCAGCTTAATGAAAAAACTCAGTGACGAGAAAGAATTGCTTGGTATTTATGTTTCCAGCCACCCTTTGAAAAAGTACCGCAGTATTCTGACAGATTATGAGCATGTATCCGTTACCAGGGCACAAAAGTTGATTGGGAAGAAAAATCTCAAAAGTGCAGGTATTGTTCAGGCTATAAAAACAATCCGTACCAAACGTGGTGAATCGATGGCTTTTGTCACAATTGGTGATGAAACAGGGGATATGGAGGCAGTTATTTTTCCGGATTTATATCGTGATGTTCACCGGTGGCTGTCTGAAGAAGCAATTATTACGTTTGCTGGTAAAATAGAAAAAAGAAATGATAAGATACAATGTATTATCTCCAAGGTTGAAGTGTTTGACGAGGAAGCATGGGAATTAAATCAGAAACAAAGGTTGTTTATCAAACTAACAGAGCAAAATAATGAGAACGCACTGACAACCATAAAAAGAATAGCAAGTCAATACCGGGGTGGAACATCGATTATTGTCTATCATCAAGTGAATAAATCGACATATCAATTATCAAATGATTACTTGATTAATCCAACAAATCAGTGTTTAGTATTGTTACGAAACCATTTTGGTGATGATAATGTAGTATTGGATGAACTGCAGGGGAATGGCAGTTAACTGCTTGCTGATGGTTGCTGTCACGTTTCTTTCTTCTTTACACAAATTTCCCATCTGTTATAATTAAATAGTTAAGTGGTCAGACCACCATATGATAAACATACAACATTTCTACTACATAAAGGAGTGATCCACGTGTCTAACTTAAGAGACGAAGCACTGCATATGCACAAAGTCAATAAAGGGAAAATATCTACGGAATCAAAGGTACCAGTTCGTAATGCACGAGATTTAAGTTTAGCGTATTCACCAGGTGTTGCAGAACCATGTAAAGAAATTTATGATCGTAAAGAAACAGTATACGATTATACCATGAAAGGTAATATGGTGGCTGTTGTTAGTGATGGTTCAGCTGTATTGGGGTTAGGAAATATAGGTCCTGAAGCCGCATTACCTGTAATGGAAGGGAAGTCAGTTCTTTTCAAAAGTTTTGCCGGTGTTGATTCCTTTCCAATATGTTTGGCAACAAATGATGTAGAAGAAATTGTTCAATCTGTCAAACTAATGGAACCGACTTTTGGTGGAATTAACTTAGAGGATATTGCTGCACCAAATTGTTTTATTATTGAAGAACGATTAAAAAAAGAGATGAACATACCAATCTTTCATGATGACCAGCATGGTACAGCGATAGTGACTGTTGCCGGTTTAATTAATGCACTTAAATTAATAGGGAAATCATTCTCTGATATTAAAGTTGTAGCGAATGGTGCTGGGGCTGCAGGTATTGCTATTATAAAATTATTATACAACTTTGGCGTTCGTGATATGATTATGTGTGATTCTAAAGGTGCTATTTTTGAAGGTAGATCCTATGGAATGAATGATGTCAAAGATCAGGTTGCAAAAATGACTAATAAGGATAATAAAGAAGGTTCATTGGAAGAAATGTTAGAGGATACAGATGTGTTCATTGGTGTTTCTGTTGGTGGGTTATTATCACAGGACATGATTAGAAAGATGAGCGATGATCCGATTATTTTTGCAATGGCGAACCCCGATCCTGAAATCATGCCTGACGAGGCAAAAGAAGCAGGTGCGAAAGTAATTGGGACAGGACGTTCCGACTTTCCAAATCAGGTAAATAATGTGCTTGCATTTCCGGGAATATTTCGAGGGGCATTGGATGTCAGAGCAACTCGCATCAATGAGAAAATGAAAGTTGCTGCTGCAGAAGCGATTGCCTCTTTAATAACTGAAGAAGAATTGAATGCTGATTATGTGATCCCAGCTCCTTTTGATTCGAGAGTGGCGCCTCTTGTAGCATCCAGTGTAGCACGTGCTGCAATGGAGTCCGGTGTAGCAAGAATTCAGGTAGACCCTGAAAGTGTTGCCGAAAAGACAAGAAAGCTTACAGATATAGATGGGAAATGATTTTAATGTTTAAAGGAGTGATTCATGGCTGTGTCCATGTCACCTAAACAAAAGGTATATCAAGATGTTTTACAGGAAATTCGCAAGTATATTGACAGCAACGATTTAGAGCCTGGAGATAAACTTCCATCCGAACGCGAACTAGCTGATAATTTACAAGCGGGCAGATCCTCGGTCAGAGAAGCGCTAAGAGCAATGGAGTTGTTAGGACTGATTGAAACTAGACGTGGTGAAGGCACATATTTAAGCACATATCGTCCATATCAAACAGTGGAATTGCTATCATCATTTATCTTACAGGAAAACAATACAAAAAAGGATCTGCTGATTACAAAAAAAGTGATGGAAAAAGAAGCAGCCAAGATTGCATATCGTAATATTAATGATAAGGATATCAATCAGTTACAATCTATTACCCATAATAGTGAGTTAGATTCGAATGAGAAACATGTTGCATTCTTTAACCATCTATTTAGGAAAGCAGATAATCTATTGCTTGCAAAGGTATGGCAATTAATGGATGATTTTTCCTATACTATTGCTAAACTGTCTTATGATAAAGTATTTTACAAGGAACTTATTCAACTTTATAAATCAAGAAATTATGAGATGATAGAAGAATTATTTGATAAGTTGTCAATTAGAAAATAATTAATTATTATTTTGTCGACGATTTTTGACACCTTTTTCAGGTGTGGTTCGTTATAGTATATGAAAACGACATAAAGGTTTTACTTCCTTTTTGTTGTCTGGGTTTGTTAGAAAAGGAGGAATCACCTTGCTCAAGGATTTTTTTGGCAAGAAGAAAAAAAAGTATGCTTCTATCCCGAGTGAACAAGGTAAACTCGAGGTACCAGAAGGATTAATGAAGAAATGCAGCGGATGCCATAAAATTTATTATCGTAAAGAGATGCATAAAAATGTGAATGTCTGTCCTAATTGTGATTATCACCATTCATTAACAGCCTGGGAACGTATCGGAAGTCTATTTGATGAGGGAACGTTTGAAGAGTGGGACAAACAAATGACCTCTACTAACCCATTAGATTTTCCGGGATATGAGGAAAAAATAGAAAAAGATCGGTTAAAGACTGGGCTTAATGAAGGTGTGGTAACAGGTAAAGGCTCAATTGATGGACAACTTACAGCTTTCTGCGTTATGGATGCAAGTTTTAGAATGGGGAGCATGGGATCCGTAATGGGAGAAAAAATTGCTCGTGCCATTGAGAATGCTAAAAATGAGTCTATGCCTTTAATTATTTTTACTGCGTCTGGTGGTGCCAGGATGCAGGAGGGTGTTCTGAGTCTAATGCAAATGACAAAAACATCTATAGCGATTAAGCGATTCTCCGAAGCAGGTGGATTAATGATTTCGGTAATGACACATCCAACTACTGGTGGTGTTTCTGCAAGTTTTGCCTCATCGGGAGATTATAACTTTGCAGAACCAGGGGCATTAATTGGGTTTGCCGGCCGACGAATTATAGAACAAACCATTCGTGAAAAGCTGCCTGATGATTTTCAAACGGCTGAATTTTTATTAAAGCATGGTCAGCTGGATAAGGTTGTTCATCGTCATGAGATGAAATCTCTTTTAACCACCTTACTTATGATGCATGGAAAGGGTGGGGAAAACGTATGAAACAAGTGCTTGATTTTGAAAAGCCAATCGTTAATCTCAAAGAAAAGATTGCTGAGTTAAAAGGGTTTACAGAAGATAGCGAGATAGATTTAACGGAAGAAATAACAACGCTTGAGAAACGGCTGGAAATTTTGGAAAATGATATTTATGGTAATCTGCAGCCATGGGACCGAGTACAAATGGCGAGGCATCAGGAACGACCAACGACGTTAGATTATATTGAGGAAATATTCACTAATTTCATTGAATTTCATGGTGATCGTCTATATGGGGACGATGCAGCCATTGTGTCTGGATTAGCACTTTATCAAGGTAATCCAGTAACTGTCATCGGGCATCAGCGTGGAAAGGGTACAAAAGAAAATATTCACCGGAATTTCGGTATGCCTCATCCCGAGGGGTATCGGAAGGCATTAAGACATATGCGACAGGCTGAGAAATTTAACCGCCCGATTGTTAGCTTCATTGATACTAAAGGGGCGTATCCCGGAAAAGCAGCTGAGGAACGTGGTCAAAGTGGAGCAATCGCCCATAATTTAGTGGAAATGTCTGGACTTACTGTTCCAATTATCTGTATTGTAATTGGTGAAGGTGGTAGTGGAGGAGCCCTGGGATTGGGTGTTGGCGATCATATCCATATGCTGGAAAACTCTACGTATTCGGTTATTTCGCCTGAAGGAGCAGCAGCTTTATTGTGGAAGGATTCTGGTCTTGCCCAAAAAGCAGCAGAAACGATGAAAATCACCTCCTATGATTTAAAAAATCTTGGTATTATTGATCGGATTATTGATGAGCCAAAAGGTGGCGCGCACCGTGATGTGAAACTCCAGGCTGAAAATATTGATCATGTGTTAGAGGAGTCACTTAAGGAATTAAGTGTTATGCAGTCTGATGAATTACTTGAGAAGAGATGGGAAAAATATAAACAAATTGGTGCGTATAAAGAAATATAGACGATAAATGAGGTTGACAATTGTCAACCTTTTGGTCATTATTATAGCTTGATTAATTGATATTTTATCTATTTCCAATTATCTTTGATAGATAAGAAACCAATTTGACCGCCGATTACGCGGCCACCATCTGTCATGAAAATGTATTTGTAAACGAATGAGAGAGGTGTTTTAAATATTAAGGACACCAGAGACCTTATTTGGTAGAAATACATGAAAATGGCGGTATTTACGGACACCAGAGATCGTATTTTGCGCAAATGCGCTCTATAACCATGGTAGAAGTAAAATAAGGGCTTCTGTGTCCGAATAGCTTCGAAAATATCACTTCTATTTGGAAATAGCGTCTTCTGTGTCCGCTAAAACACAAAAGTTTTTTATAGCAATTACAGAAACCACTGTATGTAAATGAATAATCAAGCTAGAGAGGTATTTTCAAACAAAAGTATAAATACCTTCTTACTGCACAGTTGAAATTAAAAATAAACAATGCAAAATATGAGGTGAAAGCATGAAGAAAATTGGCGTACTAACGAGTGGTGGTGACGCACCTGGAATGAATGCTGCTATCCGTGCTGTTGTTCGAAAATCTATCTTTCATGATATGGAAGTATTTGGAGTTAAGAATGGATTTCAAGGTCTAATAGACGGTAACATTGATAAAATGGATATTGGGTCAGTGGGAGATATAATTCAACGTGGAGGGACTTTATTACGTTCTGCACGTTGTGAAGAATTTAAAACAGATGAAGGCCAGCAAAAAGGGATTGAGCAGCTGAGGAAGCATGGGATCGAAGGGCTGATCGTAATTGGTGGTGATGGCAGTTTTCGAGGTGCTCAAAAGCTAAGTGAGAAAGGGTATCCTTGTATAGGTGTTCCAGGTACAATCGATAATGATATTTCTGGAACGGATTTTACGATTGGATTTGACACGGCATTGAACACAATTATTGAAGCAATTGATAAAATACGTGATACTGCAACGTCACATGAACGTACATATGTTATTGAAGTCATGGGCAGAGACGCAGGGGATCTGGCATTATGGGCTGGACTTGCCGATGGTGCTGAGAGTATTCTTATTCCTGAGAAATCAGACGACTTTCAAGATGTAGTCTTACGTCTTAAACGTGGTCATGAACGAGGAAAAAAACACAGTATCATCATATTAGCTGAAGGTGTTGGCAGCGGCTTTGCATATGGCGAACGTATTCAAAAGGAAACGAATCTGGAAACAAGAGTGACTGTTTTAGGTCATATTCAGCGTGGCGGATCTCCAACAGCTTCTGACCGAGTTCTGGCAAGCAGACTTGGTGCAAAGGCAGTGGACTTACTATTATCAGGTAAAGCCGGAAGAATGGTTGGTATTCAAAACAATCAGATTGCTGACCATGATATCCTAGGGGTATTATCTGAAAAACATACAATAAATCAGGATATGTACCAATTATCGAAAGAATTATCTATTTAACAACAGTAAAGGAGGAAATTAAATGCGAAAAACAAAGATTGTTTGTACGATTGGACCTGCTTCTGAATCACCTGAAACATTAGAACAATTAATTGAATCAGGTATGAATGTTGCACGTCTGAATTTTTCTCATGGCGACTATGAGGAACACGGGCACCGCATTAAAAATATTAAAGAAACAACAGAAAAGCTAGGGAAAACAACTGCTATTCTATTAGATACAAAAGGTCCTGAGATTAGAACAGGTTCTTTCGAAAATGGAGAAGCTGAGTTAATTGAAGGCAGTACTGTATATGTATCAATGAATGAAATAATAGGTAATTCAGAACGTTTTTCAGTTACTTACCAAGGGTTAATTGATGATGTGCATGCTGGCTCAAAAATACTTTTGGATGATGGACTAATTGAATTGGAAGTATTGGAAATTGATTTTTCAACTAAAGAAATTAAAACGAAAGCATTGAACTCAGGTACGATAAAAAATAAAAAGGGTGTCAATGTTCCAAATGTAAAGGTGAACCTCCCTGGTATAACAGAAAAAGACGCACAGGATATTGAATTTGGAATTGAGCAAGGTGTGGATTTTATTGCTGCATCATTTGTTCGTCGCCCTTCAGATATACTGGAGATAAGAGAACTATTGGAAAAGCATGATGCTACACAGATTCATATCATTCCTAAAATTGAAAACCAGGAGGGTGTAGACAATATAGAGTCCATCCTTGAAGTAAGTGACGGTTTAATGGTTGCCCGTGGAGACTTGGGTGTTGAAATACCACCTGAAGATGTTCCTTTAGTTCAAAAAGATTTAATAAAAAAATGTAACACAGCAGGTAAACCGGTAATAACTGCGACTCAAATGCTTGATTCGATGGAACGCAATCCCAGACCTACTCGGGCAGAGGCATCAGATGTAGCCAATGCGATTTTTGATGGTACAGATGCAATCATGCTGTCTGGTGAAACTGCTGCAGGAAATTATCCAGTAGAATCAGTTCAAACAATGAGTAACATAGCCTTAAAAGCGGAGTCAGGCCTGGATCATAAAATGATATTAACAAATCGTTCAAAATCCGTTGATATGACTATAACAGATGCAATTAGTCAATCCGTTACACACACAGCTATGAATTTGTCTGTTGGTGCAATTATAACCCCAACGGAAAGCGGCCATACTGCACGAATGATATCAAAATATCGTCCGAAGTCACCTATAGTTGCGGTAACATTTTCAGAATTAGTTAACCGTCAGCTCGCACTGGTTTGGGGTGTCTATTCAATTATGGGACAAAAAGCACGCTCTACTGATGAAATGCTGGACATTGCAGTTGACAGAGGGTTAAGTACAAATCTCTTTGAACGTGGCAGCAGAGTTCTTATCACAGCAGGTGTTCCAGTTGGAGAAAGTGGGACAACTAACTTAATGAAAGTGCATGTGATAGGTGATGTTATGGCTAAAGGTCAAGGAATTGGCCGAGGTAACGCATTTGGAAAAGCAATTGTCGCCAAAAATTCAAAGGAAGCTATTGAAAGACTGGATGAAAATGACATACTTGTGACGTATGGAACAGACCGGGACATGATGGAAGCAATTGAAAAAGCAAGCGGAATTGTTACGGAAGAAGGCGGTTTAACTTCCCATGCTGCTGTTGTCGGGTTGAGTCTTGGAATTCCAGTAATTGTTGGTGTCAAAGATGTATTCAATCTTATTGAAGATGGTGAAGACATTACAATCGACGGCGCAAAAGGTGATATATACAAAGGACATGCAAGTGTATTATAATGGAGTGTTAGAGTAAAAAAAGAAGGGGCTGTCCCTTCTTTTTCTAATATGCGACAAGAAAGGATGAAATTTATGCGTTGGTTGTTACTGGCACTGCTAATATTACCTGCAATGGAAATTGGAGTGTTTATTTGGATTGGCGGTATTATTGGCCCTTGGTGGGTTGTTGGCTTAATTTTACTTACAGGTGTTGTAGGGGTAACGATTGCTAAAAAACAAGGTATTGATACCTGGAATCGGGCACAGCAGTCAATGAACTATGGTCAAGTTCCTGCTCATGAAATAGTAGATGGTATTTGTATTTTTGTCGGAGCTGTTTTTTTATTTTCGCCTGGATTTATTACAGATGCTGTTGGGTTCACATTAGTACTGCCTTATACAAGAGGGCCTTTTAAGTTGATGCTTCAACGATTCTTCAAAGATCGGATGAACAAAGGGAAGATTATTTACCGGAAATGGTAGATAGTCTATGGCCCTTTTATAAACTGCCCTACTTGATGAAAAACACCTGCTTGATAGAATGCATTGCCAATAATTAGGATAATAGGTCCAATAAATAGACCTAACACTCCCCAAATTTGTATACCCGCAAACAGAGCAACAAGTGCTGCAAGTGGGTTTAGTCCAATATTACTAGATAATATTTTTGGCTCGAGAAGTTGCCGTTGAACTAAGACAATCATATATAAAATTGTTATAGAAATAGTTAATGAGTAGTTTCCTGTTAAAAACAGGTAGAAAATCCATGGAATAAAGATGACTCCAGTACCAACAAGCGGGAGAATATCCACAAGAGCAGCAATTAGTGCAATTGTTAGTGGATATTCAACTTTAAAAATAACCAGACCAACAAATATGATGAATGCTGTTATAGAAATGAGTAATAATTGCGCCTTGAAAAATCCAAACATAGCTTTTTGCAAATGGTTCCAAACGTTCTTACCAGTTTCGTGTAAGGCTACGGGGATCATTTTTTTAAATGAATGAACGAGATTGTTCCAATCATTTGTGATGATAAAAGTTGCAATTAAAGTGAATATGATTATTGTAATAGATCCAGGGAGTAACGTTAATGTGACTGGTATCTGCAATAAAATATTCTGCAGGAAATTGGTGCCTAATGAGGCAAACTGATTAATGATTTGTTTTAAATTTTCACTGATTGTTGCCTGCTGGGGTGCACTTAATGTATGAAAAAGTGAAGTAAGTTTATCATATAAAGGTAAGAGGTATTCATTTACTAAGTCCTCCATTATAAATACAAATGTCCGGAAGTTGGCCGGTATATTTTCTGCTAAGTATGTTGTTCCTTGAATTAATTCCGTAATTATAAAAATAATGAATCCTATCAAAAATAAAATAGCAACAGCCATCGTAAAAATGGTAGCAATTACACGTGGTACTTTTATTCTGTCTTCCAAAAATGTGACGCAAGGGTTTATAAATAATGATAGAACAATTGCAAACAGGAATGGATAAAAAGATGGTATTGTATAATGAAGGATTAAATAAGCAGCTACGAACGTAAGTATGACAATAAAGAACCGTAATAGCTGATAAAGTTTATGCTTGTACAATCTAAACCCTCCATTTTCTTCATTTTCATACGTTATTATCTTACATATGATAAAGAATGAAAAAATAGACATGGAACAGTTAATCTGGATGCCAAAACAGATAATGTACCGAATAAAAAGTTTGATTATATAAAAATATTGCTGAATTTAATCGGTTTCAATTCACATTAAGTTCATAATACTTTATAATTGTCCATGGGGATGACAATGTTATTTTGTAAGAATATTGTCAAATGTAATTAATAGTTAATTTATCCTAAATTAGTGAATAATTAATAGAAAAAGGAGAGGGTTTGTTATGACAACCACAAAAGGGCTTGAAGGAGTTGTCGCAACTCAGTCGTCGGTTAGTTCTATTATCGATGATCAACTAACGTATGTTGGTTATAGAATCGATGACCTAGCAGAGAACTCAAGTTTTGAAGAAGTAGTTTATTTGCTTTGGAATCTCAAACTGCCAAAAAAGTCAGAGCTTGACACTTTTAAAGCTGACTTAGCAGTCAATATGGAACTGCCTGAAGCTGTTATCGACCATTTGCGTTCATACGATTTATCAACAGTTCATCCAATGGCTGCACTGCGTTCTGCAGTATCAATTCTTGGATTATTTGATGATGAGTCAGATGTGATGGAGGAAGCGGCAAATAAGCGAAAAGCATTGCGTCTGCAAGCTAAAATTGCAACTATTGTTACTGCGTTTGCCCGTATCCGCCGGGGGAAAGATCCAGTAAAACCAAAAAAAGATTTAGGTTTTGCAGCTAATTTTCTGTACATGTTAAATGGTGAAGAAGCAAAAGATGTTGAAGTAGAAGCAATTAATAAAGCTTTAGTACTTCATGCTGATCATGAGTTAAATGCTTCAACATTTACTGCAAGGGTATGTGTAGCAACATTATCTGATATTTATTCTGGTGTGACGGCTGCGATTGGTGCATTAAAAGGACCATTACATGGTGGGGCCAACGAGCGAGTTATGAAAATGTTGACTGATATTGGCGACGAAGAAAACGCAATTCCGCATATTAAAGAAAAGATAGCAAATAAGGAAAAAATTATGGGGATGGGACATCGTGTATATAAAAATGGTGACCCAAGAGCAAAACACTTGAAACGAATGTCAAAAGAATTAACAAAAACAAGTGGACAGTCAAAATGGTATAACATGTCTGTAAAAATTGAAGATTTTATTAAAGAAGAGAAAGGTCTTCCGGCAAATGTTGATTTTTATTCAGCCTCTGTTTACCATAGCCTTGGGATTGACCATGATCTGTTCACACCAATTTTTGCAACTAGCCGTGTTTCCGGATGGTTGGCTCATATCCTTGAACAGTATGATAATAACCGCTTAATTCGTCCACGAGCCGAATATGTTGGACCTAAAACTCAGGATTATAAACCGATTGAAAATCGTTAGAACTTGTTAAAGAAAAGAAAATGCACGTTAACGACTTTTCAACTAACGGTAGCCTATATCTTATGGGGGCGCCGATAAATAAGGCTATTACCATGATAGAGTATATTTGTGATAAAATAACAATGTATGAAGAAGACTAGGAGGTATTTTTTTATGACACAAGGAGAAAAAATTACAGTTGAAAACGGGAAGATGAACGTTCCAAATCATCCAATCGTTCCATTTATTGAGGGTGACGGAACTGGACCAGATATTTGGGCCGCAGCACGTAAAGTAATCGAAGCGTCCGTTAAGAAGGCGTATAACGGTGAAAAAGAAATTGAGTGGACTGAAGTTTACGCCGGTCAAAAAGCTTATGATAAAACTGGCGAGTGGCTACCTCAAGACACACTTGACATGATTGATAAATATAAAATTGCAATCAAAGGCCCACTAACAACACCAATTGGCGGCGGTATTCGTTCATTAAACGTTGCTTTACGTCAGGAATTGGACTTATATACTTGTTTACGTCCCGTTCGCTATTTCGACGGTGTTCCATCACCAGTTAAACGACCTGAAGACGTTGACATGGTTATTTTCCGCGAAAACACTGAAGACATTTATGCTGGTATTGAGTGGCAAAAAGGATCAGCAGAAGCTAAGAAAGTAATTGACTTTTTGAAAAACGAAATGGATGTTAACAATATCCGCTTTCCGGAAACTTCAGGGATAGGTGTGAAACCAGTATCTGAAGAAGGGACAAAACGTTTAGTCCGTTCAAGCATCGAGTATGCGTTAAATGAAGGACGTAAAAGTGTTACTTTAGTACATAAAGGTAACATCATGAAATATACGGAAGGTGCATTTAAGGCTTGGGGATATGAAGTTGCTGAACAAGAGTATGGCGACAAGGTATTCACTTGGGCTGAATATGACCGTATTGTTGAAAAAGATGGTAAAGATGCAGCGAACAAAGCACAGGATGAAGCTGTAGCTGCAGGAAGATTGCTTGTAAAAGACGCAATTGCTGACATTTTCCTTCAGCAAATCCTAACTCGTCCTAAAGAATTTGATGTTGTTGCTACGATGAATCTTAATGGTGACTATATTTCAGATGCTTTAGCAGCACAGGTTGGCGGAATTGGAATTGCTCCAGGGGCGAATATTAACTATGATACTGGTCATGCAATCTTTGAAGCAACACATGGTACTGCACCTAAATATGCAGGAATGGATAAGGTTAATCCATCCTCGGTAATTCTTTCTGCTGTATTAATGCTTGAACATCTAGAATGGAGAGAAGCTGCAGACCTTATTACAAAAGCAATGGATAAAACAATTGGTTCTAAAGTTGTAACATATGATTTCGCCAGAATGATGGATGGTGCAAAAGAAGTTAAAACATCTGAATTCGGTGATGAACTAATTAAGAATATGGACTAATAATATTAGTTGAAGTGCCCGGTTAGATTTTTTTGACCGGGTACGGCTATTGTGTAGTTCAGGTTAAGTAAGGATAGAGCAACAAAGGTTTTCGATGTTAAGACTTGGCGACAAGCCATGGTTTTTAAACTCTTTAATTCTAAATTTCTTATTGGAAGGGGAATTATAATGGCTATCAAACGTAAAAAGATTTCTGTTATCGGCTCTGGTTTTACTGGAGCTACTACAGCTTTAATGATGGCACAAAAGGAACTAGGGGACGTAGTATTGGTTGATATTCCGGATATGGAAGATCCAACTAAAGGTAAAGCACTGGATATGCTTGAAGCAAGTCCTGTACAGGGCTTTGATGCCAAGATTACCGGGACTGCAAATTATGAAGAGACAAAAGACTCGGACCTTGTAATCATAACAGCTGGTATCGCCCGTAAACCTGGTATGAGCCGTGATGATTTAGTGAATACAAATGCTAAAATAATGAAATCTGTTGCTGGTGATATTGCAAAATATGCTCCAGAGTCTATTATTGTTGTATTGTCAAACCCTGTGGATGCAATGACATATACGGCTTTTAAAGAATCTGGTTTCCCTAAAGAACGTGTGATTGGTCAATCAGGTGTACTTGATACAGGCCGTTTCCGTACATTTGTTGCCGAGGAGCTTAATCTTTCAGTGAAAGATATAACAGGATTTGTTCTTGGAGGGCATGGCGATGACATGGTTCCATTAATCCGCTATTCCTATGCGGGCGGAATTCCATTAGAAAAATTAATTTCAAAAGAGCGTCTAGATGAAATCGTTGCACGTACGCGCACAGGTGGCGGGGAGATTGTAGGTCTACTGGGTAATGGCAGTGCTTATTATGCACCAGCTGCTTCTTTAACTGTAATGGCAGAAGCAATCCTGAAAGATCAACGCCGTGTACTTCCATCCATAGCATACCTAGAAGGTGAATATGGCTATAAGGATATTTATCTTGGTGTACCTACGATATTAGGCGGAAATGGAATTGAAGATATCATCGAGTTAGACTTAACAGAAGAAGAAAAATCCGCATTAGATAAATCAGCAGAATCAGTTAAAAATGTTCTGAATGTATTAAAATAATCCTTGAAAAAGCTTCTTTTTTCCTTTAATTGTAAAAAGAAGCTTTTTTTATATAGCGAAGTTTTTTATTTTTTGATATAATAGTAAACGCTTACATTTATGGAGGTGATGGCGTGATTGGTAAGAAGAGAAAGCTTGGCAAGAAGATTAACGATTTACAAATTGGTGATTCCTACACAGCATCACATATCATAGAAGATAGAGATCTGCTATTATATTTAGGATTAACAAACGATGCAAATCCATTATATATACAACATGATTATGCATCGCAAACACCGTATCAACAGCCGATCGTACCTTCAGTTATGTTATTTGGAGCGGTCTCTTCCATCGTGTCAATGCATTTACCGGGGCCGGGGAGTCATATTACGCAACATGAAATGACATTTCCGAAGCCTGTTTTTCACTACTCGGAAGTAAAAATTACGCTGGAAGTGATTGCAATTGATCAGGATAGTCACCAAGTAACATTATCTACAGCTGGTTATGATAATGAGGGTGACGACGTTTTACATGGTAAACTTCATGTATGTCCGTCATATGAGCCTGAATCCATAACAGGTGCATCACTTGAAAATTTCTTTTAAACAGGTAAATACTATCACTAAAACAGTGGTAGTATTTTTTGTTGGCTGGTCTTGATATGGGATATATCGACTGGGAAAGGAACATATCAACCTGAAAACGGATATATCTACTGAAAAGGCGAGTATATCAACCGAAAGAGGAATATATCGACTGGAAAAGGAATATATCAACCGAAAGAGGAATATATCGACTGGAAAAGGTATATATCAACCGAAAGCGGAATATATCGACTGGAAAAGGAATATATCAACCAGAAAGCGGAATATATCAACTGGAAAAGGAATATATCAACCGAAAGAGGAGTATATCAACCGAAAGCGGAATATATCGACTGGAAAAGGTATATATCAACCGAAAGCGGAATATATCAACTGGAAAAGGAATATATCAACCGAAAGAGGAATATATCAACCGAAAGAGGAATATATCAACTGGAAAAGGAATATATCAACCGAAAGCGGAATATATCGACTGGAAAAGGAATATATCAACCAGAAAGCGGAATATATCGACTGGAAAAGGAATATATCAACCGAAAGAGGAATATATCAACCAGAAAGTAAATGATAGCAGATAATCACACAGTTCACCCTAAACCTAACAGGATACAAAGCTTTGTAAATTTTTCTTTACATGCTAACGTATTCACATTGCTATTGGTTCAATGTATGATTAAACTATCATACGTTTTATAGAAATGGGGACTATTGATGGGAAAAAAAATTCTTATTGTCGATGACGAAGCATCAATCGTTACATTATTAAAATTTAATGTGGAACAAGCAGGTTTCGAAGTAGAGGAAGCATATGATGGGTTGCAGGCTATCCGAAAAGCAGAGGGAGTAAGTTATGATCTTATTGTTCTTGACTTAATGCTTCCGGAAATGGATGGAATGGATGTTTGCAAACACTTGCGTAATAATAAGATTGATACTCCTATTTTAATGCTTACAGCGAAAGATGATGAATTTGACAAAGTTTTAGGATTGGAGTTAGGTGCAGACGATTATCTGACGAAACCGTTTAGCCCCAAAGAAGTTGTTGCTCGTATTAAGGCTATCTTAAGACGTTCACAAAAATCAGAAGAAACTGCTTTTACCTCAATTCAAATTGGTGGACTATCGATATATCCTGATCGCTACGAAGCAGAAATGAACGGTGTTACACTAACATTTACCAGGAAAGAGTTCGAACTTTTATATTATCTTGCTGCACATAAAGATAAAGTTTTATCAAGAGACCAACTGCTAAGCGCTGTGTGGAATTATGACTTTGTTGGGGATACACGGATTGTTGATGTCCACGTTAGCCATTTACGTGAAAAGATTGAACCAGACACAAAAAAACCAGCATATATTAAAACAGTACGGGGTCTGGGGTATAAATTGGAGGAACCAAAGTAATGAAAGTTATATTTTCAAAACCTTTATTTGCGTACATCATAGGGCTTCTAATACTTGTTTTCATTTCGGGAGCTGTTTTAAGTCAACTTACGAATGAATATATTATTCTAGGTTCTATCTTAACAGTGGAATATATAATTCTCTTGTTGATTATGCTTCATGTTTACGATAAATATATGAAACCAATAAAAAAGGCATCCAATACGATTGATGAACTCGTTAAAGGGAATTATCGTGCGCGTATTCACCATACTTCAAGTGGAAGTGTCGCAGAACTCAGTAACAAGATTAATATATTAGCAAGGAACCTGAGTGAATTTTCTATACAGGAGCAAATGCAGGAGAAACAATTGTCCACGGTAATTGATAATACACAAAGTGGACTAGTACTCCTTGATGAAAAAGGATATATACACTTGGTGAATCGAAAATTTATTTCGATGTTTGGAGGAATTCCCCAAAATTATAATGGTTTTCTTTATTATGAAGTATTGGATAATGAAAAAATTCACCAAACCGTACAGCAAACTTTTTTATATGAGGAAAACGTAAAGGAATCGTTTACTCATGTAATTGAAGCAGATAAGAAGTATATAGAAATTGTAGGTGCCCCAATACTTAATGAACGTAACATGCTAAAAGGGGCTGTCCTAGTGTTATATGATATAACACATTTGAAAAAGCTTGAATTAATGCGAAAAGATTTTGTTGCAAATGTATCTCATGAGCTTAAGACACCAATCACCTCGATAAAGGGTTTTGCTGAAACATTACTGGATGGGGCGCTGAATGATCGTGAAACGCTGGAAAATTTCCTGACTATCATTAATGACGAAAGTATAAGACTTCAAGGGCTAATAGAAGATTTACTAACTTTATCAAGACTGGAAAAAGATGAATTTATGTTAGTCCGAACAACCCTCAACATGAGTAAGTTAGTTGATGAGGTGTTACCAATTATAAATCAATCTGCTAAACAAAAGGGCATTACGCTATCATCAGAAGTAGAAGATAACATCACTATTCAGGCAGATAAGGAAAGGGTTAAACAAGTAATGATTAACCTGCTTACAAATGCTTTGAGTTACACATCAAAAGAGGGTGAAGTTAGGCTGAAGGTTACTGATACAGAAGATGTAGTCCATATTCAGGTTTCAGATACAGGCATCGGAATTAGTCAAGAAGCCATCCCTAGAGTATTCGAGCGATTCTATCGTGTTGACAAAGCGCGAAGCAGAAATACTGGTGGGACTGGATTAGGGCTAGCGATAGTAAAACATATTGTAGAAGTACATGAGGGAACAATTACGGTAGATAGTGAACCCAATAATGGTTCAACGTTTCATGTATATTTGCCAAAATAACAACAGTTGTCCATTAAGATAGATGGGCAGCTTTTTTCTGTTTTCCAGCAAGATTAACCTGTTATACAACCATTAGGCTGTTTCTTATTATATATTTTTTTGACACAAAATATATAAAGTGCGACGAAGTGTAGAAAGGATGAAATGCTAAGAAGCCGCTACGGAAATACACTTCGCTTTCCGAGGGCAACGCTTAAGCTTCCTCGAAAGCAAAAACCGCTTCCTGCGGGATCTTCAGCTGTTGCTTTTCCCGCAGGAGTCTCCGTGTATTTCCTACGCTGGGACTGTCTTTACCATGATTTTCTTAGCCATAGGGAACACTTCAGCCTCTAATCAAGAAAGCCTCTTCTAGTGGAGGCAGAATACGCAGACTCCTATGGGAACAGCACGTTCCGAAGACCCCGGAAGAAGCGTTCTTTGCTTCTGAGGAGGCTGAGGTCGTGCCCATGGAAAGCGAAGTATTCTGCCGGAACGAATCGAAGCACTCAACCTTCATTAAAAATAGGAAAAGCAGCAAAAAAAGATTTTAACTACGTCGCATCATATATCTTATGTGTACAAAAACTTTTATCAATGTTGTCAAGGTATCAATTAAAATGTTCTGCGATTATCAAGATAGCTGTTTGAGTTTATTCTAAAGATGCGAAAGTTGAGTTATTAGTATAAAGCCACCCTGTTAAAGTGGTTTAAAGAAACAAACAGGTTAACTATTTGTTATACTATTGTCATAAAGTGTTTTATGGAGGAGATAGCGAGATGGACATAGGCAATATTGGTGTTATTATTATAATAGTTATTGCGTACTTGCCTGTAATTTATAATATGCAGAAGCGAATTCGAAAGTTAGAAGATGAATTAAATGAAATGAGAAGACGAATGTAACTTTTTTATTTACGCCCATACCATGATAAAATATGTTTAGTTAACTCACGGTATAATTGGAGGATTACTATGTCGAATAAACTTGTATTAATTGATGGAAATAGTATTATATATCGAGCCTTTTTTGCTTTACCATTATTAAATAATGATAAAGGTATCTATACAAATGCTGTTTATGGATTTACAACAATGTTGCTTAAAATACTTGAGGATGAGAAGCCAACACATATGTTAGTTGCGTTTGATGCTGGGAAGACAACCTTTCGTCATGAAACATATAAGGAATACAAAGGTGGCAGGCAAAAGACACCACCTGAACTATCAGAACAGTTTCCTGTATTAAAGGAAGTACTGGATGCGTTTCAAATTCCGCATTATCAGCTTGATCAATATGAAGCGGACGATATTATCGGAACACTTGCAGGACAGGGTAAGAACAATAACTGGGATGTAACGGTTATTTCCGGTGATAAGGATTTGCTGCAGCTCGTATCAGATAAAGTTACAGTCAATCTTACGAAAAAGGGATTAAGCGATGTTGAATCGTATACACCATCCTTTATGAAAGAAAAGATGGAGATTAACCCAGATCAGATTATAGATCTTAAAGCATTAATGGGTGATAGTTCAGATAATATTCCGGGTGTTCCTGGTGTTGGTCAAAAGACAGCGACAAAGTTAATAAAGCAATACCATACGCTTGAAGATGTTTATGAACACGTGGATGAAGTCAGTGGCAAAAAATTAAAAGAAAAATTAGTTGATCATAAAAATGAAGCATTTATGAGTAAAGAGCTCGTAACAATCAACTGTGATTCTCCAATACAAGTGTCAACGGATGACCTTACATACGAAGGGTATCAGCAATCAGATGTAAGTGCCATTTTTAAAGATTTAGGATTTCTTTCCTTGTTAACCAGACTTACTGGTGAGGCTACTGAAGAAGATACTCCCCAAGAACTTAGTGAAATTAACTACACTATTCTAAACGAAGTAGCTGAGGGAACTTTGACAGAAAATAAAGCTGCATTAGTAGTGGAGATGCTTAGCGACAACTATCATCATGCTCCAATCGAAGGGTTTGGAATTGTTGATGATTCAAATGCTTATTTTATCCCAACAGATGTAGCCTTGAACTCAAAAGTTTTTAAAGAATGGGCAGAGGATGTAAATAAGTCCAAAGTTGTTTTTGATGCAAAGAAAACATTGGTTGCACTATTAAACGGAGGAATTCATATTAAAGGAATTACCTTCGACATGTTACTGACATCATACTTGCTCAATCCATCTGAGAATAATCATGATATCCCTGCAATAGCACATCGAACAGGCGAAACGGATGTTTTATTTGATGAGGAAGTATATGGAAAAGGTGCAAAAATGAAAGTACCTGAGCAGGATATACTTGCAGAACATGTTGTCCGTAAAACAAATTTACTTTTTAATGTAAATGATAAAATGGAGGAACAATTGAAAGCTAACGAGCAATTTGAGCTGCTAAAAGAATTGGAAATGCCTCTAGCTCTTATTTTAGGTGAAATGGAACATAGTGGTGTCAAGGTTGATGTAAAAAAACTAGAGGACATGGGAGTTTCGCTTAAGGAACGCTTGAAAATTATTGAAAAAGAAATTTATGAACTTGCAGGTGAAGAATTTAATTTAAATTCTCCTAAACAACTGGGACCTGTTTTATTTGAAAAACTAGAGCTGCCAGTAATCAAAAAGACAAAAACAGGTTATTCTACTGCGGCAGATGTGCTGGAGCAATTAGAATCCGAACATGAAATTATCCCAAAAATACTTTTATACAGGCAATTAGGTAAACTTCAATCGACCTATATTGATGGATTATTAAAAGTAGTAGATCGTGACAGTAATAAGATTCATACACGCTTTAATCAGGCATTAACACAAACGGGCAGATTAAGTTCAATTGATCCCAATCTGCAAAATATTCCTATCCGGCTGGAGGAAGGACGCAAAATTCGCCAGGCATTTATTCCTGCAAAAGAGGACTGGGTAATGTTTGCGGCTGACTATTCGCAAATTGAGCTACGCGTACTTGCACATATTGCAAAAGACGAAAAATTAGTTGCTGCGTTTAAAAATGACCTTGATATCCATACTCAAACTGCGATGGATGTTTTTCATGTGGAAAAGGATGATGTGACATCAAACATGCGCAGACAAGCTAAGGCTGTTAACTTTGGTATTGTATATGGGATAAGTGATTATGGACTTTCTCAAAACTTGGGAATCACTCGTAAGGAAGCAAAACAGTTTATTGAGCGGTATTTTGAAAGTTATCCGGGTGTTAGAACATATATGGATGAAATTATTCAGGAAGCAAAACATCAGGGTTATGTTACAACATTTATGATGCGCAGAAGGTATCTTCCAGAAATAACCAGCAGAAATTTTAATCTTCGTTCTTTTGCTGAACGAACTGCTATGAATACACCAATTCAGGGCAGTGCAGCTGATATTATAAAAAAAGCGATGATTGATTTACACCAGAAATTACTGGACGAGAAATTACAAGCACGTATGCTTTTACAAGTACATGATGAATTAATTATAGAAGCACCAAGGAGCGAAATTGAAAAGTTAAAAGAAATTGTCCCAGCTATAATGGAGAACACTGTAGATTTGTCTGTCCCGCTAAAGGTGGATTATGCATATGGGGATAGCTGGTTTGATGCAAAATAAGGAGAATCAGGAACATGCCGGAATTACCAGAAGTCGAAACAATAAAAAATACATTAAAACGCTTTGTTATAAATAAAACCATTGCAGATGTTTCTGTTCTTTGGCCAAATATTATAAAAAGGCCTGATGATGCGGAGCAATTCAAGCATATAGTAACAGGCCAAACAATACATGACATAAAACGTAAAGGTAAGTTTTTGTTATTTCAGCTGGATGAATCTGTGCTTATTTCCCATTTACGAATGGAAGGTAAGTACAGTGTGCACCCATCTGAAGAACCAATGAAAAAGCATACACATGTTATTTTTAGCTTTACGGATGGGGAAGAGCGAAGAGCTTCGTTACAATGATGTGCGTAAATTTGGGACGATGCATGTTTTTAATAAAGGCGACGAATTCAATCACAAACCATTGAATCAATTAGGACCTGATCCCTTTGATGAGGAATTTACAAGTGATTATTTTTATGGAAAACTCAAAAAAACAGAACGCGTTATTAAAGCAGCTTTATTGGATCAAAGTATTGTTACTGGCTTAGGAAATATTTATGTTGACGAAACGCTGTTTAGAGCAAATGTCCACCCTTTGAAAAAGGCAAGCAGGCTAACAAAAAAAGAAGTTAAAGCAATACAGGAACAAGCCATACTTACACTAAGAGATGCTATTGCCCAGGGAGGTACGACAATCCGTTCCTATGTAAATGGGCAAGGCGAAATGGGGATGTTTCAACAGGAACTATTTGTTTATGGGCAGGAAAATCAGCCATGTAAAAAATGCGGAAGACCAATTGTAAAAATGAAGATTGGCGGACGTGGCACTCACGTTTGCATATCCTGCCAAAAAAATTAAGTGAGGTATAACAATGGCACTAATAATCGGTTTAACTGGAAGTATTGCTAGCGGAAAAAGTACCATATCATTAATGTTTGATGATTTCAATATTCCAGTAGTTGACGCAGATAAATTATCACGTGAAGTTGTAATGCCAGGGGAGAAAGCGTATGAGCAAATTACAGATACATTTGGACAGGAAATATTGCGTGACGATAAGACGCTTGATCGAAAAAAATTAGGCAGTATCATCTTCAACGATGAAGCAAAACGTAATCAATTAAATGATATTGTCCATCCTGCTGTAAGAGAAAAGATGCTGGAACGAAGAGATAGCTATGTAAAGGCTGGTGCTGACTGTGTTGTACTTGATATTCCATTGCTGTTTGAAAGCAAACTAACTGGTTTTGTCGATAGAACAGTTGTTGTATACGTTGACGAAGAAGTTCAAGCGCGGCGCCTAATGGAACGTGATGAATATTCAGAGGAAGAGGCGTACCAACGAATTAACGCCCAAATCCCAGTAAAAGAGAAAGCAAACCTCGCCGATGCCGTGATCGACAACAATGGAACGAAACAAGCGTCATACCACCAGCTGGAAGTCCTGTTAAAAAAATGGAATGTAAATGGGGTATAGTAAAACACGGCTTATCACTAAATCTTAATGTAGATAAACCCTTATTACACATATACAATCAGGAAAGGATTTGTACTTTCATAATCGCTAAAAAAGCCTAGGAATAAATTTTCCTAGGCTTTTATCAACTTATAAGCACATTTTCATATAAATATGTTATACTATTTATGATAAAAAACTTAAAGAGTATAACATATATAGGAGGACTACAAATGAGTAAAACCCGAATTGCAATTAATGGATTTGGACGAATAGGACGCATGGTCTTTCGTCAAGCTATTACAGATAATCAGATAGAGGTTGTCGCAATAAATGCAAGCTATCCTCCAGAAACACTTGCACATTTGATAAAGTATGATAGTGTTCACGGTATTTTTGACAGAGAAGTGAAAGCGCTTCATGAAAGTTTGGAAGTTGATGGGAAAGAAATCTTGATAACAAGTGCACGTGAACCTGAGAAATTACCGTGGAAAGAAAATGATATTGATGTAGTTGTAGAAGCGACAGGAAAGTTTAAAACAAAAGAAGATGCTGGCTTACATTTACAGGCAGGAGCCAAGAAGGTCGTCATTACCGCACCGGGAAAACAAGTTGACAAAACAATTGTAATGGGTGTGAATCAGGACACATATAATCCAGAAGAAGACCATGTAATCTCCAATGCCTCCTGCACGACTAATTGTCTTGCGCCAGTAGTAAAGGTATTAGATGATAACTTTTCAATTATCAACGGCTTAATGACAACTGTTCATGCGTTTACAAATGATCAACAGAATCTAGATAACCCGCACAAAGATTTGCGACGGGCGAGGGGTTGTACACAATCCATTATTCCAACTTCAACAGGGGCTGCCAAGGCTTTAGGAGAAGTGATACCCAGTATGAATGGTAAACTGCATGGTATGGCGCTTCGGGTTCCAACACCTAATGTATCGTTAATTGACCTGGTTATTGACGTAAAAGAGTTGGTATGTATTGATGAGGTTAATAACGTATTCAGAAAAGCTGCTGAGAATGAACTTGCAGGAATAATTAAATTTAGTGATGAACCACTTGTTTCAATTGATTACACATCAACAGATTATTCAGCAATTATAGATGGACTGTCAACGATGGTTATGGAAGACAGCAAGATTAAAGTATTGGCTTGGTATGACAATGAATGGGGTTACTCAAAACGAGTAATAGATTTAACCAGATATGTTGGGAACTACATCAACCAGCCACAAATGAAAATTTCTTAAATATTGCAAGTAAATTAAAATAAGTTTATACTTTTCCATGACTTCTATATTAAAGGATTCCTGCTTAAAAGGTTAGGATCTTATTGGACTTACTTCCATAGCGAAAATATAGTTGCAAATAAAAGATACTCAACTTATATTAAGGTGGAATCTTGAAATGGACACAATGGGAAGACATGTAATCGCTGAATTATGGGATTGTAACATAGGGATTTTAAATAATATGAAGCAAATGGAGGAAATCTTCATTGATGCAGCTTTAAACGCTGGAGCGGAAGTTCGTGAAGTTGCTTTCCATAAATTTGCGCCACATGGTGTTAGTGGTGTAGTGATCATTGCAGAATCACACTTGACAGTCCATAGCTTTCCTGAGCATGGTTATGCAAGTATTGATGTTTATACATGCAGTAATACAATTGATCCAAATGTAGCTGTAGATTATATTATACAAGCTTTAGAGGCCAAAACATTTGAACATGTTGAAATTAAAAGAGGTAAGGGACCTGTTAAAGTGCAGCCATTTCAAAAAATACTATAAAATTGAATGGCAAGAAGGATTGACCATAATTTATGGTTAATCCTTTTTTCGCGGTTAAGAAACCAAACATGGCTGCTGAATGTACAGCCCCCAATCTATCATGAAAATGAATTTAATCAAACTAGTGAGGTATTTTCAAACAAAATTATGAATTTTTTCTTAAGTGAGTCATTTCATAAATTCACTTTCTTCATTTACGTACAATTTCACGAGACTCCGGAGGCGATAACACGAGGATTCTCAACCCATGGCCGCAAAAAGCGTCCGCTGATGAGTAAATCAACTGGCCTAGTACGTTAATGAATAGTTTGGATAACTGGTTAATAAAAATGATTCAACTGCATAAGTAACGAAGGCTTATTTATATTAGAATTTGATGATAATCCAAGTTTTCGATAATTAGTCGATTTATCAAAAACATGTTAAAATAGATAGAAATATAGTGTACGGATTTAAGAGTTATACATATGTACTATTATTTGGATGGGGTGTACGAAATGTCGTTTCGTCAAAAGACTGCAAGATATTTTAGTAATCATGCTGAAACAAATGAGAATCATATTGATCCGACGCTCCAAACACATTACTATAAAACAACAAGAGATAAAGGATTAAGCATGCTGGAGAATTATTTTAAAACTAACGGAAACTATCAAATTAATGCTATTTCCAAGGATCACGGTGAAATTAGTGCTACTATTGTTAAAGGAAAAAAAGCCTTTGTTGTTGCAACTGTAATCATGGTGAGACCCCACCAGACGGCGATTGATTTTTCTGTTACAACAGAGTCAGTATTTCCGTTTGATTTAGGTTATAGTACGAAAATTATCCAACAACTATATCAGCAAATAAATAAAGAGCTGCCCATAATTAATAGTACGAATAGTCAGGGCCGGTAGCAGAAAATGAATGGGGTTGAACGACATGAGATGTTCAAATTGCCACTATAAAAGTACAAAGGTTTTGGATTCACGGCCAATTGAAGAGGCTCGTTCGATCCGCAGGCGCAGAGAATGCGAACAGTGCGGGTTTCGTTTCACGACATTTGAACGAATTGAAGAGGTCCCATTAATTGTTGTGAAAAAAGATGGAACAAGACAGGAATACAGCCGCGAAAAATTAATACGTGGTTTGATAAAAGCTTGTGAAAAGCGTCCAGTTCCACTTGAAAAAATTGAAGAAATTGCCATTGATGTTGAAAAACAATTACGTAATACTGGTGTATCAGAAATTGATAGTAAAGAAATAGGTGAAATGGTAATGGATCGACTTTCGGACGTTGATGAAGTTGCTTATGTTCGATTCGCATCGGTTTATCGGCAATTTAAAGATTTAACTGTATTTTTAGATGAATTAAAAGACCTAATTAAAACAGATAAGAATGAAAACACGTGAATAATCGATTCAGTGTCATGTTTGGAGAAGAGAAAGGGTTAGAATAATGAGTCATATCGGAAAAATTTTGCCTATCGAAGGGTATCGTGTTTTGTTTAAAGGAAATTTGCCAGTTGATTATGCAAAGTCACTAACTCATTTGTACCAGCCATTAATTGGTATACAAGCATTTTCGTTATATCAAACCCTATTGAACGAACTTGAACTTCAACATGGATCATCAGTCCAAACACATCATACACTAATGAATTATATGAACCTGCCGTTAGATGATATTTATCGGGCAAGGTTAAAACTTGAAGGCATCGGACTGCTTAAAACATACCAGAATCAAACAGATGAACAAAATTCATATATTTACGAGTTACAAAGTCCGTTTTCACCAGCAAACTTTTTCACAGATGAAATGCTGGCTCAATTACTATATCATCATATTGGAGAAGCTAAATTTAAATCGCTGAAAGAATACTACACCGAACATGTGAAAAGAGAAGGTTCAAACATAACAGCATCCTTCAATCAAGTTTTTCAAACATTTCAGCCATATTTGGAAGGGATGGAAGTGTTTGATAATCAAGACGAATCAATTACAGACTCTGCAATTGATTTTACTTGGATGGAACAAATGCTGAAACAACGCATGATTCCGGCTAATAAAGTGTTGACTTCGGAAAACAGAAAGTTAATTTCCCAAATGATGACTCTATATGACTTGGCAACTTATGAAGTAGAAAAATCAGTATTGTGGGCATTGACTGATGAAAATTTACTTAATCGTAATGAGTTTAAAGAGGCTTGTCATGATTTATTTAGGAACAAACACAATCAAACAAATATAAGGCTTACTGAAAAAGAAGTACACACAGTAACAAATGAAACTGTTACTAATCCAACTACAAAAGAGGAGCAGCTTATCATCGAACTGGAAAAAATTTCACCGAAACAGCTGCTCGAAGATTTATCAAGTGGTGGTCAGGCATCAGCCCAGGATATGAAGGTGATTCGTGAGGTTATGACTACTCAAGGACTTCCTTCTCCAGTGATGAATGTGCTTATTCACTATGTATTACTGCAATCAAATATGAAGTTGTCGAGAGCATATTTAGAAAAGATAGCTAGCCATTGGTCACGTGCAAACCTGAAGACAGCTAAGGAAGCAATGGCGTTCGCTAAGAGTGAAAAAGGCCGATATCAAAAAGGACAAGCCAATAACTCAAACTATAAAAAGCCACAATCCAATGAGGTTGTTCCTGACTGGTTCAAAGAACGGAAAAAGAAGAAGCAAGCCACTTCAAATCAAACTGATACGGACAACCAGCAGGAATGGGAGGAAACAGCAACATTACTGCGAAAGTACTCCCAAAAAAAAGAATAATCATTTATAAGGATGATAAAAATGAAGCCGGTACAATCGGAATTAAAAAAGTGGATGCAAGAAAATAAAAATTTTAAAGAAAACTATATAAGAATCAAGCAGGAAGTTTTAAATGACCCTGATATAAAGGAATTTTTGTCATATCATCCTACCCTACCGGAAGAAGAAATTGAGAAAAATCTTATAAAGCTGTATGAATATAAATCCCAATCTAAGCAGTGTGATAAGTGTAAATCCTTTGAACAATGCCAAAATATGCTACAAGGTTATTCACCTGTCTTACATGTTAAGGATGATGAAATTCACCTATCGTATGAAAAGTGTCACCTTCGACTGGATTATGAAAAACAGCAGCAACAAAAGCAGTTAATTGAAAGTTTGTATATGCCAAAAGAAATATTGAATGCTGCTATAAGTGATATTGATCATGATGCTGAAAGAGGTAGTGGAATCAGGCAGCTACTCCTTTTTCTGGAGCAAACGAAGTCAGGACTCCCTGCAAAAGGTATTTATTTTTACGGCCCTTTTGGTGTTGGAAAAACATACCTGCTTGGAGCTTTGGCAAACGCGTTAAAAGAACATAATATATCATCTATGTTAATTTATATGCCAGAGTTTGTCCGGGAAATAAAGAGCTCTATTAAAGATGATTCGATAAATGAAAAGATAAATTACTTTAAAAAAGCAGATGTGCTAATCTTGGATGATATTGGAGCCGAAACACAATCAGCCTGGTTTCGAGATGAGATACTAGGTTCTATTTTACAATATAGAATGATGGAAAAGTTACCAGTTTTTTTCACATCCAACTACAGTTTAGAACAATTGGAAGAACAGCTCGGCCGATCTAACCGCGGCGGAGTTGAAACAGTGAAAGCAGGACGTATAATCGAACGGATAAAACAAGTAAGTAAAGAAGTTGCACTGTCAGGAGAAAATCGCCGCGATGGTTAGAATATCACTAGACTAGCATGGAAGATTAAACTCTTTTATGCTAGTTTTTTTAGCAGTGTATCCGTTAAGGAGTATTTTGAATTAACGGCTGCTAAATTATTAGTTCGTAATTTTTTTGGTAAATGATGAATGTAAGTATTTTGAAATTGACTCAGTTAAGAAGCCAACATGGCTGCTAAATGCACTGCCACCAGAGACCTTATTCGGCACAAATGCCTTTTAGTGAAATACCTACTTCTTATTAGTACTATCGTATTTCAGCGCCATTTGGTGGCATGAATTATAAAAATTTTATTTCATGCCTCTTTTCACTGGTGAAATTCGATTATAATAGTGAAGGAAAAAGATAACTTCACGGGTACTTGCCTTCCGTTGATTACTAACTTTACTAGTTTCATGGGATTATACATTTTTTCACATGTATGTCCATATAATGTAACAGTTTGGTTCTTGGGTGAGGGTGATGTATTTGCTGGAAGTTTATTTTGAATCGGATAAAGAAGTGATAAGTTTTTGTGAGCATTTATTTCAGAATAACAAGCAGATTGAATTGCATTGGAAAACAAGTGAGGAATGGGGGAATCATTTAATACTTGATTATCAGATACCTGGTAATGAAACAATGGAATCCATAGCAAAATCAATGGTTGAGGTATTTGTAGCACATCGGCTGACAAACATGATAAACGGCATAATTAAAGACTACTACTATTATACAAATATGGATGAAATCGAACGTATATTGGATATAACCCACTGGATCTTCTCCGGTGATGATGTTGACAGTGCTAATGTCAGGAAAAACAAAGATCCAAGTCAATTGTTGCGATCATTGTTCATAGCTAACATTAAGAACACAGAAACAGTTCATTATGATTCAATTGTTAAGTTTCAATTGAAGGTATTTAAAGACGAACTAATTTATTTTGTCGGGCTGGCAATTGATGAATTTAAACGAGAGGAGGACCATCAGGCGTTTGTTGATATGCTGCGGGAGTATGTTGTTAAAAGGGAGCCGTCCTATAACACTGTCCATATACTGCAAGGAGGGCAATTTTCTTTTTATAAGCCGAGTGGAAAGCAGTTTACTAAGCTTGAACTGAGAATGCTTATGCAAAAAGAGCCACTCTATATTGTAGGATTAGATGCTGACGAGCTGAACTTAGCACCGTTAGTTGCAATGGCACCAGAGAAAATAAAAATTTATGGTGACCATCCTTCTGAACCAAAAACATTAACTGTAATCAACGTTTTTCAGGAGAGAGTTGAATTTCAGCCTGTCAGTAGCTTCCCATTCCCATATTATTTAAAAAAATAATTAGTAAAGCTTGATTTTATTGTCAACAAAAGCTATAATACGATTTATATATAATTTTAACAAAATTAAAAGTAATGATAAGGATAAAATCATTTGGTTTTTGGATAGATAAGAGAAGGAAGTCGTTGGCTGAAAACTTCCATATGCATTCAAATGATTACCACCTTTAAACTCTGCTATTGAAACATAAGTAAATAGTAGCGTACAGTCTGCGTTAAGGATCTATGAGCCGCAGTTAATTGCGGGAAATAGGGTGGAACCACGATGTTACCAACGCTCGTCCCTTTGCTTAAATGCAGAGGGATGGGCGTTTTTGATTTTTGCTCGTTTATAAGAGTTTGTGGTTGATTAGAACTTGGGATTTACCAGGTCTGTTGCATGAATGTTAAATTGTACTCGTGCGGTATGAAAGTATTCTTACTTTCATCACTGTGAGAGTCTGATTAGTAAGTTAGTGCAGCCTTCTGACCACTGACCAAGCAGTTGAAAATATAATCGCTCACCTGAGGGCTCACCACATAGGACGTGCTAGTGGATACGTGGCGTACTTACTCTGCTTAGCTTACATATAACGATAGAACTATGAAGCTAAGAGCAAGAAACCTAATAAAAAGAGCCTTATTTTCAAGATGTTCAAATAGAATACATACAAGGAGTGTTACTAATGGCTGAAATAACAATAACTTTTCCAGATGGAGCAAACAAACAATTTCCTATAGGGACAACAGGCGAACAGATTGCGAGTTCTATTTCATCAGGATTAAAAAAACAAGCATTGGCAATTAAATTGGATGGAGAATTATATGATTTAAGGCGTGAACTCCAACAAGGTGGTGTTATTGAGATTGTTACATATACCAGTGACGATGGAATAGACATTATGCGCCACTCGACAGCACATTTATTGGCCCAAGCTGTTACAAGATTATTTGATAATGTTAATTTCGGGGTAGGTCCTGTAATTGAAGAGGGATTTTATTATGATATGGATATGGAACATACGTTGACACCTGAGGATCTTCCGAAGATTGAAAAGGAAATGAAACGAATAGTTGAGGAAAACCTGGAGATAGAACGGGTCGAAGTTTCACGGGATGAAGCAAAACGAATGTTCAAGGAAATTGGCGATGACCTTAAACTTGAGTTGATTGATGCTATACCAGAGGATGAACAGGTTACAATATACAAACAGGGAGAGTTTTTTGATTTATGCCGTGGAATTCATGTACCTTCAACAAGTAAGATCAAAGCATTTAAACTGTTGAGCATCTCTGGAGCATATTGGCGTGGTGACAGCAATAATCAGCAGCTGCAACGTATATATGGAACAGCTTTCCAAAAGCAAGGACAGCTTGATGAACATTTACGTATACTCGAAGAAAGAAAAGAACGTGACCATCGTAAACTTGGAAAAGAATTGGAGATCTTTACGGTCTCACAAAAGGTTGGACAGGGGCTGCCATTATGGCTGCCAAAAGGAGCAACAATCCGCCGTACTATTGAGCGCTATATTGTTGACTTAGAAGAGCGTTTGGGTTATGACCATGTATATACTCCAGTGCTTGGAAGTGTTGATTTATACAAAACAAGTGGTCACTGGGATCACTATCAGGATGACATGTTTCCAACAATGGAAATGGATAATGAGGATTTAGTACTTCGTCCAATGAACTGTCCACATCACATGATGGTTTATAAAAACCAACTATACAGCTATCGTAATCTGCCAGTTAGAATTGCTGAACTGGGTACAATGCATCGTCATGAAATGTCTGGTGCTTTGGCGGGGCTACAGCGTGTTCGTGCTATGACACTGAACGATGCACATATCTTTGCCCGTCCAGATCAATTGAAAGCTGAATTTATTCGTGTTGTAGAGCTTGTGCAAAAAGTATATGAGGATTTTGGAATCAACGATTATTATTTTCGTCTTTCTTATCGTGACCCCGAAGATAAAGAGAAGTACATTGATAATGATGAAATGTGGGAGAAAGCACAAGCTATGCTTAAAGAAACAATGGAAGAAATGAAGGTTGATTATGTTGAAGCGGAAGGTGAAGCTGCATTCTATGGTCCGAAGCTTGATGTACAAGTGAAAACGGCTTTAGGAAAAGACGAAACGCTTTCTACTGTTCAGCTTGACTATCAGTTACCTGAACGATTCGATTTGACATATATAGGTGAGGATGGAAATGAGCATCGTCCAGTTGTCATTCACCGTGGTGTTGTGTCAACAATGGAAAGATTTGTTGCTTTCCTCATAGAAGAATATAAAGGAGCATTCCCAACTTGGTTGGCACCAGTACAGGTGAAAGTTATTCCGGTGTCCCCTCGAGTCCACATGGATTATGCGAAAAAGGTGGAAGAAAAATTAAGATTTCAAGGTGTTCGAGTTTCAGTTGATGAACGCGATGAAAAAATTGGCTACAAAATAAGAGAAGCACAAACACAAAAAGTCCCATTTGCTTTAGTTCTGGGAGATAATGAAATTGAAGAAAATGCAGTAAACTTCCGCCGTTATGGTGAGAAAGAGTCTGAGACAATTGCGTACGATAAGTTCGAGACATTAATTACAGATGAAATATCAGGCAGGGAGTTGCGCAGAAAATAAAGTGGCAAGATTACACCGTTTTCCTGGTGTTCCTGGGATTTATTTATAACCTGATAGGTTTATGATAAATTATGGGTTAGCGTGTAATTCTTTATCATCTTGTTGACAGAGCAGGAAATACATGCTATTCTATTAGAGTTGAATAAAACTAAATGATCTGAGACAAGTAGAAGCACCCGCTTCTCACCTGATTGACGCATTCGTGCAGTTGACTGGTTTTAAACTCTTTTAATAGACTAATGGAGAAGTGTGGGTGCAGTATTGTACCTACACTTTTTTGCAGTTGTGAAAGTATAAAACTTTCATGCTGCATAAGAGCGACATAAGCTTCCGCTGTAAGGACTGGCGGTAAGCTAAGTTTACTAAAATTTGCTTGTCAATATTGGATCTGCAACACTACAATTATTTGGAGGTGGCTGGCTATTAGCAAAGAGATGAATGTTAATGAAAAAATCCGTGCTAGAGAAGTAAGACTTATCGACTCAAATGGTGATCAGCTTGGAGTGAAATCTCGTAATGAAGCGTTAGATATCGCCCAAACCAGGAATCTTGATTTGGTTCTTGTTGCACCGAATGCAAAACCACCAGTATGTCGAATCATGGATTTTGGGAAGTATCGATTTGAACAGCAAAAGAAAGAAAAAGAAGCACGTAAAAAACAAAAAATTATTAATGTAAAAGAAGTGCGCTTTACTCCTGGAATTGGAGAGCATGATTTTAACACGAAGTTAAAAAATGCTAGAAAATTCCTTGATAAAGGCGACAAGGTAAAAGCATCTGTTCGCTTCCGGGGACGTGCAATTACACACAAAGAACTTGGTCGGGAAGTTCTTGACCGCTTTGCGGACGAAGTAAAAGATATTGCTACAATTGAATCCAAACCAAAAATGGAAGGTCGTAGCATGTTCATGATGCTTGCTCCAGTAAACGAAAAATAACAACCCAAGGAGGAACTTAACATGCCTAAAATGAAAACCCATAAAGGTTCTCAAAAACGTTTCAGCAAAACCGGTTCAGGAAAGCTAAAACGTTCACACGCTTATACAAGCCATATGTTCGCTCATAAATCTCAAAAGCAAAAACGTAAACTACGTAAATCAACAGTTGTTTCTGCTAGTGATTTCAGACGAATTAAAACAATGCTTCCGTACAAATAAGCATTGAGACATCGAACGTAAAAGACACTACACTATTTTTTATTTGTATTAGGAGGGAATTAATATGCCACGTGTAAAAGGTGGAACAGTTACGCGCAGACGTCGTAAACGCGTACTAAAACTAGCTAAAGGTTATTATGGTTCAAAGAGAGCTCTATTTAAAACAGCAAAACAACAGGTTATGAAATCAGGTCAATATGCATATCGTGACCGCAGACAGAAGAAACGTGATTTCCGCAAACTATGGATCACACGTATTAATGCTGCTGCACGTTTGAATGATATTTCATACAGTAAGTTAATGCATGGATTAAAATTAGCCGGAATTGATGTTAATCGTAAAATGCTGTCAGATATTGCAGTCAACGACGAAAAAGGGTTTGCAGAATTAGCTGAAAAAGCTAAATCAGCTGCCAAATAACAGTACAAAACACCAAATCCAGACGAAATGGATTTGGTGTTTTTATGTATTAGAGGTGAAAAAAATGAATGAATTAAATCTTATTATCCTGTTCCTTATTGGTGTTAATGCAATGGCTTTTATTTTAATGGGAATAGATAAACAAAAAGCGATAAGACATAAATACCGAATACCTGAACGTACGTTTTGGGGACTTGCAATTTTAGGTGGAGCAGTTGGGGCATTATTAGGGATGAAGCGTTATCGGCATAAGACGAAGCATCGCTCATTTGTCTTAGGAATGCCAACTCTGATTGTCATTCACATTATTCTAATAGTGTATTTAACATATTAGATGTCATAAAGGCTCGTCTCTTGTCATATACATGTACTAATTACCAAGTGCATGCTCTAATGAAGGAGGTTGGGTATGGAGCTGTTTGGCAATTATTTACTGGCATTTATTGAGACGGGCGGATTGTTTGCCCCGATATTATTTATAGGTTGTCATTTATTAAGGCCATTATTTTTTCTTCCAGTTGTCTTTATATGTATCTCAGGTGGAATACTTTTTGGAGCTTTTGCGGGAACTTTGTACTCGGTTATCGGTATTACGTTGTCCAGTGTCATTTTTTACGGCGTAATTCGTTGGATGCCAAAAACATTTAGTAGACTGGTAAATCTGAAACAAAAAATAATTGGCAGTAACTCCAAACTTACCACATCCCAAATTGCCATACTGCGACTTGTTCCGTTCATCCACTTTCATTTGTTATCCTTATGCTTAATAGAAATTTCTGCAAACTTTAAGGATTACACCAGGTCATCACTATTTTCAAACATTCCGTTAGCCTTCGTATATACATCCGTTGGCAAATGGATATCCAGTTTATCCCCAATGTATATCTTCGTATTCTTAGTCGCATTGCTTCCGCTAATTTACATTTTAAGAAGGAAAGAGATTATCATTAAATGGAACGATTTTTTCCAGGTAAGTACACAATAAACACGATCATTAGGTTGTTTAGGTCTGCCATATAAGAAATATGATGCGACGTACTGTGGAAAAAAATTCAGTCTAGGACACCGCTGCGGAAATACACTTCGCTTTCCGTGGCGGCTGATGAGCCTCCTTGCTCCTACGTCGCTGCGTAGTCTCATCTAGG
>JBDNGJ010000049.1:0-25723 GCA_041689365.1 Virgibacillus sp. | reverse complement strand
GAGGCTGACTATAAGTCAGCCTCTTTTTTGTATATGGGAAAATAATAAAATTCACCTGGTTGTAATTTCACAGGGTCTGCTGTGGGGTTTAAGGCTTTAAAGTCTTCTACAATTTCATCGACATTTAAATTATTAGTTAGCTGTGGATTTATCTTCTCAGCTACCGTAAGAAGTGTATCACCTTGATGAACTTTCACTTTCATTGCTGTAATATTTTCGGTTTTTATTATATTCTCCGCTTGCGGTTGCTTTAGATTATTTTCCGGTGTTAAAGTGGTTCCAACACTTAAATCCTTATATATACTCATGAAAAATAATGCAATTAAAATGTATGATAATATTTTTATTGAACTTTTCATGTTTTTTGCCCCTTTATGAAACAATTCATACCATTAAAACGTATAATAACTGACGGGGAAAAGGAGGCTTGCACATGGATATTTTTTCACTAGATTGGATAGGCTTCATTATCACCGGTTTTGGGACTTTATTCCTTATCGGTGAAATGCTAGTTAATATGCGTGGATTTTTCGGACTGATGGGGTTAGGATTTATAACTGTTTATTTCGCTGTTTACCTGGAAACAGGCTCCTTTATTATTATGCTTATTGTTTATTTAATTGGATTATTACTTATTATTATTGATGGTAAAATAATAAACGATGGTACACTTGCAACAATTGGTTTAGCTTGTATGCTTACTGCTGTAGCATTAACTGCACCAAATCTCTATGCAGGCATGTATGCAGTCATTGGCGTTCTTTTAGGTGGTTTTTCATCATTATTTTTCTTAAAAGTATTTAAAAGGCGGGACATGTGGTCAAAGCTAACGTTAGTAGATCAATTAACCAAAGAAGCTGGGTATAACTCGATGAATGAGGAATACGAGCAGTTATTGAATGAAGAGGGAAAAACGATAAGTAATTTACGCCCGGTAGGTACGGTTCAAATCAAAAATAAAAATTATAGCGCTATCTCAAATGGTCAATGGATCCCAGAGAACACCTCTATTAAGGTAGTTGATGTTGATGGTACGAGAATTCTTGTAGAAAAAGTAAATAATGTATAAAAAGTAGTACTCATTGAATTATTTTATTCATGGGTATTTTTTTTGACCAAATGAATCAAATTCATCGTTCAAAAATAACGCAGTCGATAGCAGTACTTTTAATTCACAAGAAATATAACAGTAGATTGAGTGTAATTATGACTCAAATTCAAAATTAATTTTTTTTGAAAATCAAGTTGCAATAGGGGTCTACCAAAGTGAATTCTTGTTTAGAGCACATTTGCCAATTTATGATTATTCAACTATTAAGAATTAAAATCCTTAAGTTAGGGTAGTTAATAAGTATAGCATTATTTTTAGTGTACATATGAATGTAAATTTTATGTTAAGTTTTAAATAATTACTTTACAAACGGTCAATTTATCTTTAATAATGGACAAGGTATGTGACAGTTTTCAACAGGATTCGAAGGGTGGTATAACATTTGGATATTGATGTACAGAAAATGATATTTGAGTTCATTGGTGGTTTGGGAATATTTTTATTAGGTATTAAGTATATGGGCGAGGGACTGCAGAAGTCTGCAGGAAACCGGCTTCGGGATATACTTGATAAATTCACCAGTAACCCTTTCTTAGGTGTGTTAGCAGGCATAATTGTTACTATTTTGATACAAAGTAGTTCAGGTACAACGGTCCTAACTGTGGGTCTTGTAAATGCTGGCTTTATGACACTTAGACAAGCTATTGGTGTTATTATGGGTGCAAATATCGGTACCACTGTTACTGCATTCATTATTGGTATAGATTTGGGTGCCTATGCACTACCTATAATAGCTGTTGGTTGTTTCCTTTTGTTTTTCTTTAAAAATCAAAAAGTTAATAACATTGGCCAAACCATATTTGGTTTTGGTGCATTGTTCTTTGGTTTAGAGTTAATGAGCAGCGGAATGTCACCATTACGTAGTTTGGAGTCATTTCAGGAATTAACCTTAAGCATGAGTTCTAATCCTATTTTAGGCGTTGTGATAGGGACGTTGTTCACAGTAATTGTGCAAAGTTCTAGTGCTACAATAGGTATACTGCAGGGGCTGTTTTCTGAAGGGGCAATTGAATTAAAGGCAGCAGTACCAGTTTTGTTTGGTGATAATGTTGGTACAACCATTACGGCTGTTATTGCATCAATCGGAGCAAGTGTAGCAGCAAAACGTGCAGCTTATGTACATGTAATCTTTAACTTGGCAGGTACAACTGTATTTCTGATTCTTCTGGGTCTTTTTACTCAATATGTTTTATATTTGCAGTCAAGTCTAGGTTTGAATCCGGAAATGACTATTGCCTTTGCACATGGTAGCTTTAACTTAGTAAACACAATCGTCCAATTTCCATTTATTGGTGCTTTAGCCTGGATCGTAACCAAAATAATTCCAGGAGACGATACTATTGTGGAATATAAGCCAAAACATTTAGACCCTATATTTATTCAGCAATCTTCTACTTTAGCTTTAGATCAGGCCAAGGCAGAAGTGATTCGCATGGGTGAATATGCATATAAAGGACTTGAAGAAACAAACTTATATTTAACAACTCAAAGCCAAAAACATTCGGAAATGGCAATGCAAATAGAAGGTGCACTAAATAATCTGGATCGAAAAATAACGGACTATCTTATTGAACTATCTGGAGAATCCATGTCTGAACTGGAAAGTGCGAAACACACAGCATTAATAGACTCTGTCCGAGATATTGAACGGATTGGCGATCATTTTGAGAACATTATTGAGTTAATTGATTATAAAATATCAAATAAAGTTAACTTGACAGAACAAGCCGAAGAGGATTTAAATGATATGTTTGATTTAACAATCCTAACAGTTAAGCAAGCGATAAAAGCTCTTGATCAGATGGATCGGGAGGAAGCACTTGCTGTAGTTCAAAAAGAAGATCAAATAGACAAAATGGAACGGACTTACCGCAAAAAGCATATTATTCGAATGAATGAAGGCCTATGCAGTGGGTCTGCTGGTATAGTATTTGTCGATATAATCAGTAACCTTGAACGAATTGGTGATCACGCAGTTAATATTGCAGAGGAAGTATTAGGAGAGTAATATTTTAAAGAGGTGCATATGCACCTCTTTATTTTCTATTGAAAACCTCTTAATAAAATGCTATAGTATTTATTGGTGCTTCTAATAGATGCTTCTATAAAGAATTCATACATAAATAAAAATTATCGCCTAAGTTATTGACAGATACTGTCGTACATGGTAAATTATATTTCGTCGCTAATAAATTTCAAATCACTTTTCAACACGATAAGCACCATACGTAAAAATTATTTTTATCTATACTTAAGATTATTCCACAGTAGCTCAGCGGTAGAGCAATCGGCTGTTAACCGATCGGTCGTAGGTTCGATTCCTACCTGTGGAGCCATATGGCGGTGTAGCTCAGCTGGCGAGAGCGTACGGTTCATACCCGTGAGGTCGGGGGTTCGATCCCCTCCGCCGCTACCAATAAAACTATTACGGCGATCGTGGTGAAGTGGTTAACACACCGGATTGTGGTTCCGGCATGCGTGGGTTCGAAACCCATCGATCGCCCCATTAAAAATAATAGAAGGACCCTTAGCTCAGCTGGTTAGAGCTATCGGCTCATAACCGATCGGTCGCAGGTTCGAGTCCTGCAGGGTCCACCATTAAAACTCGGAGGAATACCCAAGTCTGGCTGAAGGGATCGGTCTTGAAAACCGACAGGGGTGTCAAAGCCCGCGGGGGTTCGAATCCCTCTTCCTCCTCCATACATATTACAAAACGTTTTAAAAGTAAGCTAATATGAGGTGAAGCATTATAGGCCTGTGAGGAGTGCAACATCACCGAAATACTTACAACACACGATGATTATTAATTACTAATTCTAAGACCTCATACGGCTCTGTAGCTCAGTCGGTAGAGCAAAGGACTGAAAATCCTTGTGTCGGCGGTTCGATTCCGTCCGGAGCCATCTCTAAACAAGCAAATTGCTTGTTTTTTTGCTGTATAGGAAATTATAAATTTAAGTCTGTGGATAATTTCGACTTCTGAATCAGCGACGTCCAGCTCCGACGTACAGGACGTACTAGTGCCGGTGACACCACAGGACGTGGCGTTCTCACCGGCCATTGCTTAGCGCCTAGTGGAATTCCCTCCCCGTGTCTACGATAAGAAATAAAGGATGTTCGACTAAAACCACCACATCCTGTAGCAACGTCGAACTACCCCACGCCCTGTGGGGCAGCTTACGCTCTTCGCGTATCCTTTATCTGACACAGGAAAAGGAAGATTGACTAACACCGCCGCTTAGCGTGGCAACGTCGATCCACCCGCAGCGCTAAGCACAGTCAATACGGCGCTGAACAGGCGTTTGCGCTTTTGTTCTTTCTAGAAATATGTTTAATATGTAATAATTCGGGTACATAGTAAGTGTGGATAATTTTCACTATCCACACTGTAAAAATATGCATATAATTTGCATGTATGTGATAGCTTTGATAATCTTGAATTTAAAGGGTGAATATTCAAACCTTTTAATAACATTTATTATTAAGGGAGGAAATTAATAATGGCAAAATTTGAACTACCAGAACTACCTTATGCATACGATGCTTTAGAACCTACAATCGATAAAGAAACGATGAACATTCACCATACGAAGCATCATAATACTTATGTTACAAAATTAAACGGTGCATTAGATGGACACGCAGACCTTCAGGATAAATCAATTGAAGACCTTGTGAGCAATCTTGATGCGGTACCTGAAAATATCCGCACCGCTGTACGAAACAATGGTGGTGGTCATGCAAACCATAGCTTATTCTGGAAAGTTATGTCACCTAATGGTGGCGGCGAGCCTTCAGGAGAATTAGCTGATAAATTAAAAGCTAAATTTGGCAGCTTTGATAAGTTTAAAGAAGAATTTGAAACTGCTGCAAAAGGCCGTTTCGGTTCTGGTTGGGCATGGCTAGTAGTAAACAATGGTGAGCTTGAAGTAACTAGCACCCCAAATCAGGATAATCCATTATCGGAAGGTAAAACACCAATTTTGGGTCTTGATGTTTGGGAGCATGCATATTACCTTAAATATCAAAATAAGCGCCCAGACTATGCTGCAGCTTTTTGGAATGTGGTAAATTGGGATGAAGTAGCTAAAAATTATAACAACGCTAAGTAATGAGTTAGTATTCAAGGCATGGGAAAATAGTTCCCGTGTCTTTTTTTGTGGAATTAAATTGTATATCTAATCCCTATTTGCTCAAACTATTAACGATAAAAAGGAGCAAAAGATATGCATAAAATCTTTCAGAATATAGCAGGAAAAGTAGATATAAATAGGGATCTTATTTTTTTGCTGGTTATAGGGGGACTTTATTCACTGGGGATATTTCTCTCTAATACATTCGTAAACATATATTTATGGAAGCAATCCGGTGATTACATTACAATTGCAATGTATAACTTAGGGATTTATTTATTTCAGCCTGCTACATTTATATTGGCTGGAAAAATAGCTAAAAAGGTTGACCGGATTATTGTGCTGCGATTAGGGGTAATATTTTTATCTCTATTTTTTTTGAGTGTATTAATTATTGCTGAAAAGGCTGCAACCTTTAACTTTTTGTTAGGTGGTTTATTAGGCATTGGTTTTGGATTTTACTGGTTAGCGTTTAATGTGCTTACATTTGAAATCACGGAACCTGAATCTAGGGATTTTTTCAACGGATTCTTAGGTATTCTTCAATCTTTTAGTGGGATGATTGGACCATTATTAGCTGGAACGATAATAGCAAACATGGAAGCGAATATCGGGTATACTACAATTTTCACAATATCCTTCTGCTTGTTTATAGCGGCAGTTGGTTGCAGCTTTATTTTGAAGCGTCGTCAGGCAGAAGGAGCTTTTCATTTTAAACGGGTTTTAGCTGAAAGAAGACACAATAATAATTGGAGGAAAATTCTGTACGCCCATGTTTTTCAGGGATTACGGGAAGGAATATTCCTGTTTGTGATTGCAATCTGGGTATTCATTACAACCCAGAGTGAATTTGCTTTAGGTATGTTTAATTTATTCCTGTCAGGACTTTCTTTTATTTTCTACTTTATTGTAACAAAGTGGATCAAACCATCTATGCGTAAAAAGGCTATCCTTACTGGTGGCTTAATTCTTTATTTTTCTATCTACATTATTTTGTTCAGTATCAGCTACACCCAACTTATTATTTACGCTGTAATCATAGGTATTGCATATCCAATTATTAATGTACCTTATGTTTCCATGACATACGATGTTATTGGTAAAGCATGGAAGGCAAAGGAATTTCGGGTAGAATATATTGTTGTACGTGAGCTGTTTGTCAATACCGGGAGAGTAACAGCTATCGTTACCTTCATACTGGCAATTACATTATTTGAAGCTGAAACTGTAATTCCAATCTTATTAGCAGCTTTTGGTTTGGGACATTTAATAATTTATGTATTTGTTAAAGATATTTATTTAGGCAGTCCACGTAAGAAAGAGGTTATGATTAAAGAACAATTAACAGATGAAAAAAATCGCTAAAACCTGTTAGAATTTAAAGAGATAAATGCTATAATAGGTTAAAATAACTTCATATATGAGGGGGAGAAACATGGTACAGAAAAAGAAGAAAAAGAGAAAGTCTCAGCTTCCCTTTCGTTTAAATATACTATTTTTTATTGTATTTTTACTGTTTTCGGTCTTGATTTTGCAGCTGGGTGTTGTGCAGATATTGAATGGGGAAGAATTCCAGGCGGAAATCGATGAAACTGAAAATGAATATACACTAAAGCCAGTACCCCGGGGGAAAATGTATGATCGAAATCATAACCTGATTCTTGATAACAATCCTTTATATTCGATTACTTATACACCGGCAAAAGGCATTCAAGCAATAGATAGGCTGGAAGTGGCCGAGAAGTTGGCCACATATATATCAATGGATCCTGAGAAAAATGATAAAGGTATCGCAACTTACGGTGTTACAACACGAAATAAAAAAGAATATTGGTACTTAAATAATACAGAAGAGGCAAGATCTCGACTTACAGATAAAGAAATTGAGGAAATGGATAATGGTGAAGAGTATGACACGATGCTTAAACGGATAACAAAGGAAGAGATAAATGGTTACTCAAATCAGCAGCTTGAAGTTATGGCCATCAAAAAAGAAATGGATAAGGCGATGACATTAACACCACAAGTTGTTAAGAACGAAAATGTAACACCTAAAGAATTTGCTCGTGTAGCTGAGCATTTGGATGTATTGCCCGGGGTTAATGCTACCACTGATTGGAATCGCGAAAAACCATACGGAGAAACTTTTAGCACCTTTATAGGTGATATAACATCTCAGTCACAAGGAATTTTAGCTGATAAAGAAGAGTATTACCTTACTAGAGGGTACAGCAGGAATGACCGAGTAGGCAGAAGTGGACTGGAACAACAGTATGAAGGTATTTTAAGAGGCCGTAAAGAAAAAATCCAGTACACGACTAATAACAATGGAAAAGTAATTGATTCGGAGGTTGTAGTCGAAGGTCAACGTGGTAAAGACTTAGTACTGACAATTGACATGGAATTACAAAAAGAGGTAAATAAGATTTTGCGAAAAGAACTTAAGACAGCTATTCAAAAAGCTCCTTCTAGAAATCAGTATATGGAGGATGCTCTTGCTGTTGTTATGAACCCCCAAACAGGAGAATTACTGGCTGTTGCCGGGCAACATTATGATCGGAAAAATAATGAGTACGAAAATGCGGGATGGAAAGCATTATATGCTGGGCATGAAGCTGGGTCTGCTATAAAAGGGGCAACAGTTCTATCCGGGTATCAATCAGGCGTTATAAAGCCGGGTCAGACATTTTACGATTCGCCAATAAAAATTGCTAAAACACCTGAAAAAAGTTCGTACCAAAACCTGGGGACGGTTGATGACCTTGATGCACTGAGACTGTCTTCCAACGTATATATGTTTTATATCGCAATGCGTATGGGTGGAGATTTTAACTACCAACCTAACGAAAAGTTAAACTTTGACCCAGCTGCTTTTCAGGAGATGCGTAACTACTTTAGCCAGTTTGGACTTGGAGTAAAAACGGGTGTTGACTTTCCGAATGAGTCAGATGGCTATGAGGGCCCAGAACCACAGGCAGGTAATTTATTGGACTTTGCAATCGGACAGTACGATACGTATACAGCATTACAGTTAGCACAATACGTTTCGACAATTGCTAATGATGGCTACCGGGTACGGCCGCATTTTCTAAAAGAAATCAGGATGCCTGTTCCCCATGAAGATAAGTTAGGGCCGGTCTATCGAAGTGAAAATACAGATATTTTAAATAAAATTGTAATGGATGACAATTATATTGAGCGAGTACAAAAAGGATTTTATCAGGTATACCAGCAATCTGGTGGAACAGCTGCAAGTTACTTTGCGGATAAAGAATATATTGCTGCAGGTAAAACAGGGACAGCTGAAAAAGATCAATACGAAAATGGTGAAAAAATAGCAGAGGGAGAAAACCATACGCTAGTTGGATATGCACCGTATGATAATCCAGAGGTTGCATTTGCCGTTATTGTTCCAAAAGCAGGGGTACCGAATGCATACCCAACCAGTAAGCTAATCAGCGAACAGATTTTAGATACGTATTTCGGTTTGAAAGATGAAGCAGAGGAAAAAGAATAATGCAGCATGCCACTAAAAGCCTAAACCTTTAACTAAGGTTTGGGCTTTTTTTTAACGTTAATAAAGTTTTCCTTTCTTACTGCATGTTTGTTATTAAGGCTTTTGATTAATCTTTGGTGATATGCTCCGTCTCTCATAACTATATTCGTATGGCGATGTGAAAAAGTTACATTAAAAAAATTTCTTTTGATGCCACTTTTTCCTGTTCGGGATCGATTGTATTAGTGAACAAAAAGGTGATTTCAGTTAGTCTAGTAACTTTACATTATTTTTACAACTAATTAATAGGGAGTTAATACTAGTCATTTATGATTGTAGTTGTAGAGGAGGAAATACAAATATTCCTTTTCTAACAAACTACCATAAATAGGGGGATTAAAATGAAATCAAAGTCTTTAATCTTAACATTGGGAATGTCATTGCTGTTGCTTTTGTTAGCCGCATGCGGTAATGCAGAGGGCAGTGATAATTCGGAAGGTACCGGTGACGGAGAAGAGAATGCAAAAGAAATAATGGTTGATGGATCGTCAACTGTGTTCCCAATTATGGAGGCTGTTGCTGAGGAGTACCAGGCAGCGAACCCGGATGCAAGAGTAAATATAGGGGTATCCGGAAGCGGTGGCGGTTTCGAAAAGTTCATCGCAGGAGAGACGCATATTTCAAATGCTTCCCGTCCTATTAAAGAGGAAGAAAAAGCACTACTTGAGGAAAATGGAATTGAGTATACGGAATTTGAAGTAGCTCTTGATGGATTATCTATTGTAGTAAATAAGGAAAATGATTGGGTAGATCAGTTAACAGTCGAAGAACTGACTAAAATGTGGAGTGAAGATGGTGGAGTAGAGACTTGGGCTGACGTAAGAGAGGGCTGGCCTGAAAAAGAGATTAAATTCTATAGCCCGGGAGCAGATTCTGGAACATTTGATTATTTCAGTGAAGTAGTATTAGGAGATGCGCAAATTCGCCAAGATGCTTCACTCTCAGAAGATGACAATGTCCTTGTTCAGGGTGTTGCTGGATCACCGAATGGTATCAGTTATTTCGGCTATGCATATTACGCGGAAAACAAAGAAAATTTGAAGGTAGTACCAATTGTAAACAGCGATGGTGAAGCAGTAAAACCGAGTAAGGAAACAATTCAGTCAGGTGAATATAATCCATTCTCCAGACCACTGTTTATCTATGTGAAAAATGAAGCACTACAAAATGATTCAGTTTATGATTTCACCAAATATACACTTGAAAACGCTGGTGAGATGGCAGAGGCTGTAGGCTATGTTGCTAAACCGGAAAGTAAGTATGAAGAAGCCTTACAAAAGGTCGACGAACTAGCAGGAAAATAATTTATATCACACAATATAATAATGCGGGACTAAAATGTGTGAGGGAAGTTAAATCAGAACATGCTTCTCCTCACTTTCCTGCATTTTAAGATAGTTTAGGGTTATTGCTATTGTTAAATAGCTACTAAACGATTTTATAGAGGAGTATTTATATGGCAGTCAACGTTAAAGACATGATGAAGGAAAAGAAATCAAATCGTTTTATGCTTCGTTTTTCAGAAAAAGCGGCTCCAACGATTTTCTTGCTGTGTGCAATAATATCTGTACTGACTACAATTGGCATCACACTTACACTATTAGTGGAAACAATTACTTTCTTTAATCGTGTATCTTTTATTGATTTCATAACAGGAACGAAATGGTGGCCATTTGGAGAAAACCCTAGTTTCGGAATTCTTCCATTAATATCAGGAACGTTATTAATCACTGTTATTGCAATGGCTGTTGCGATTCCAATTGGTCTTGCCTCGGCAATTTATCTAAGCGAATTTGCTTCACCAACTGTACGAAAAATCGTCAAACCTGTTTTGGAAGTACTAGCTGGTATTCCCACAATTGTATATGGTTTTTTTGCTTTGACTTTTGTTACACCGATACTGCAGAACGTTATTCCAAGTCTGCCAATTTTTAATGCATTGAGTCCTGGAATTGTTGTAGGGGTGATGATTATTCCAATGATCGCATCATTATCTGAAGATGCAATGAGTTCTGTTCCTGGCGATATGAGGCAAGGAGCCCTGGCAATGGGGTCTACCAGACTGGAAGTAGCTTTAAAAGTGGTCGTCCCGGCTGCCTTGTCTGGTATCATTGCTTCGTTTGTATTAGGCATATCACGAGCTATTGGCGAGACGATGATTGTAGCTGTCGCAGCTGGAGCAACACCAAAGCTTTCATTAGATGTTACGGAGTCTATTCAGACCATGACAGGTTATATTGTTCAGGTAAGTTTAGGTGATGCGTCTTATGGATCGACCACATACTACAGTATTTATGCGGTTGGTATGACGTTGTTCGTCTTCACGCTATTAATGAATCTGTTGTCGCAATATATTTCCCGTCGTTTCAAGGAGGAATACTAATATGAATTTAGTCGATAAACAGGTTATTAAAAATAAAATGAGTAGGCGATTAGTTAAGAATCAAATTATGAATCAATTATTCTTTCTGGCTACTGCTTTTGGAATCGTGGTTTTAATAGTATTGTTATACCGGGTTTTTTCACAAGGTATCGATTATTTGGACTGGGCTTTTTTAACAAACTTCGCATCAAGATTTCCAGAAGAAGCCGGGATCAAAGCGGCAATTGTCGGTTCATTATGGTTAATGGCCGTCACAGCACCGGTATCTCTTTTTTTAGGGGTTGGAACAGCCATTTATTTAGAGGAATATGCAAGTAAGAACAAATTTACACGCTTTATTCAAATAAATATTTCGAATCTTGCTGGAGTACCATCTATCGTATTTGGTTTGTTGGGTCTTACAGTTTTTGTACGATTATTGGAAATGGGAAGAAGTATTATGGCTGGAGGATTGACAATGAGTCTGTTAATTCTGCCGATAATTGTTGTATCTTCTCAAGAGGCAATAAGGGCTATACCAAAGAATCAATATGAGGCATCGTTTGCTATGGGCGCTACGAAATGGCAGACTGTTCGTCGTGTTGTGTTACCTGCAGCAATACCAGGGATTCTTACTGGTGGTATATTAGCTTTATCGCGGGCAATAGGGGAGACAGCACCACTACTAATGATAGGTGCACTGTCATTTATCGCTTATTTACCTGAAAATGTCTGGTCTGGTTTTACTGTGTTACCAATTCAAATCTTTAATTGGACCGGAAGACCACAGGAGGAATTTCATTTAGTTGCTTCAACAGGGATTATTGTATTGCTAGTAATATTGCTAATTATGAACTCAATTGCCGTCATTATACGAAATAAGTTTTCGAAGCGATTTTAATTAGGAGGTTTTTTAAGATGATTAGTACAGCCGAGACCAAACATGTACCGGTTCCGAATACAATGGTTAAACCGAATAGTGAGGGTTCTAAATCAATTTATTCCATTCAGAACTTTAGTCTGTGGTATGGAAGTGATCAGGCACTATATGATGTTCAATTTGATATTCCAGCTAATAATGTAACAGCCATAATCGGGCCGTCCGGATGTGGTAAATCAACATTCATTAAGGCATTAAATCGTATGGTCGAATTAGTCCCATCCGTAAAGATGTCGGGAAGCATTAACTATAATGGAAAAGATATTTTCAATCCCAAATATAAGGTTGAAGAATTAAGGACAAATGTTGGTATGGTTTTTCAAAACCCAAATCCTTTTCCGAAGTCTATTTATGAAAATGTTGCATATGGCCCTAAAATTCATGGTATTAAAAAGAAAAAGGTACTTGACGAGATTGTTGAAAAAAGTCTAAAAGGTGCAGCGCTATGGGATGAAGTGAAAGACCGCTTGCAGGAAAATGCTTTCGGTTTGTCAGGTGGTCAGCAGCAAAGACTATGTATCGCCAGATGTTTAGCAATTGAACCAGATGTTATTTTGATGGATGAACCAACGTCGGCATTAGACCCGATATCAACAGCTAAAATAGAGGAACTGGTACAAACGTTAAAGAAAGATTACAGTATCGTTATTGTAACGCATAACATGCAGCAGGCAGCTAGAATATCGGATAAAACTGCTTTCTTCCTAAATGGGGAAGTAATAGAATACAGAAACACAGATGAATTATTCTCCAATCCTGAAGATAAGCGTACTGAGGACTATATTACCGGCCGTTTCGGGTAATGTCAAAAAAGGAGGAGCTCTATGGTTGCCAGAGAACAATTTGAGAATGACTTAAATAATATTAAAGAGGAAATAGTGGCATTGGCTAAAAATACAGAGAATGCCTTGTGTGAAGCAGTAGATGCATTATATAACCAGGATATTCAATTAGCAAATCAAATCATTGAACAAGATATGAAAATAGATGAACAAGAGCATACTATTAATGATAAAACTATTTTATTGATTGCAAAACAGCAGCCAGTAGCAACTGATCTGCGTCGATTGATAATTGCATTAAGGATTACTACTGATTTAGAACGGATGGGAGACAACGCTAAAAATATTGCGAAATCAACAATCCATTTAGGAGAGAACCATCGTTTGACAATCCATCATGAGATAAAACTAATGCGTGATATGGCTGTAGAAATGATTCATACTGCCATGTATGCTTTCCAATATGAGGATATTTCTATAGCTGGTAAGTTATCTGAGATGGACGACCATGTTGACAAATTATACGAACGAATTATTCACGAACTATTGACCGAAACAGCAACAAACTCAGAAAAAATTCAATTTGTTATGCAAATGGCTTTCAGTGCACGGTATATTGAGCGGTTTGCTGACCATATTACAAATATTGGAGAAAGTATTTTGTTTCTGGTGAAGGGTGAATCATACAAGCTTAACTAGGTTAATAGAGAAGAGAGAGGGCAAAACTAAAACTTTCTACTTTATAACAGGATAGGATGTTTAGAACGTTCATTTTCAATGGCTGAATCTAATACGTAGTTGATATAAAAAACGACGTTTCATGGAAAAATAGCTGAGTGCAATGACACCGCTTGGAAATACATTCCGCTCTCAGCGGGCAACGCTTCAGCTTCCTCGGAAGCCAAAACCGCTCCAGCGGGACCTTCAGCTGTTGCTTTGGCGAACAGGACGTTCTAGTACCGGCGTTGGTTACAGGACGTGATCGGTTTTAGCAGTGACCTACGGGAGTCTTTATGTAGTTATATTTTCTTACTGCAAAACAAATCCGAACTAATTCGAATTCTATTTCAAGAATTTTGAATCATAGTTCGGATTTTACTTTGACTAAAACACTTTGTCCCAGCCTCTTAATTAGTTAGTTCTTCAGCAAGTTCGTAATGGCTCATTGTACTTTTTAATTCAAAATCACCAAGTTGCACCTTTGTAGTATAACCCTCTTCTTCCATATATTGGGTGAAATTGTCCTGGTTTTCGATAATGTTATTTTCAGCTAATATCCCGCTAATGGTCGATGGAGCCATCCCAGATTCAACGGTTAGCGTATAAGTTACTGTACTATTATCTTCTTCTGTAGTTGAGTCGTTTTTCTCTTCATTAGTATTTTTCTTCGCCTTGGCCTCCTGACTTTCATCGGAAGTCGAATCCTTCTGATCTTCTTTTGTCTGAGAAGAATTATCAGTGGATTTTTTATTTTCGTCTGAATTTACTGAAACAGAAATATATTCAGTCTCAGTGAGAACATGGTACCCTTTTGCTTCTACACTTTTAATCATGTCATCAGTTGACATATTTTCAGTTTTATTTTTGGGATCATTTGTAAAATAAAACATTACAAGTAAGAGGATACCAGCTGACAAGAGACCAAATGCGAATGATCTAATTGGTTGTTTCATAATTTTCCCCTATCTCTCTAGAAGTTTACTATTAACTATGTACGTTATCATTTGAAAAGTCATCGGTTAGCAGTTCTTCTTCTAATATCTTTATTTTTTTCTTCATTTGATAATTATCCTGCATAGTGGAAATTGAAAACTGCTCTAATTCACTTTCTAATTCGTCAAACTTGTCGTTCATAAAAAAAGATAATACAAGTAATACAACAGCGATGACTATAATAGTAATTATCGCATACATCATTTTGATCTTCCCTCCATTCATGTACAATTATATTTATAACATATAATTTAAAAAAGAGAAATCATCAATATTTTACAGCCAACTTCTTGATTGTTTCTCTAACATCTGCTATTATAATTAAGTCTGAATATAATAAAAGATGCCTATTAGAAAACTTGGCTTATCGTCAGGCCTTAATACGGATAAGCTTTAGTTCACTTATGCAGTAAGAAAGATTTTATACTTTCTTATCTGTCAAAGCAAGACTTTATAGTTTGGAGGGAAAATTTATGCGCGTAAATATTACTTTAGCATGTACTGAAACAGGCGATCGTACCTACATTTCAACTAAAAATAAGCGTACTAACCCGGAACGTTTAGAGCTTATGAAATATAGCCCACGTCTTAAAAAGCACACATTGCATCGTGAAACAAAATAATTTCTCTTTTTGATAAAACTCTTGCCATTAATGAAGGTAAGGGTTTTATTTTTTTCCTCAGATTGTATATACTTTTGATAGGGGTGAGTAAATGGATAAAACAGAATTACGCAAGAATGCTATTTCTATGTTAAAGAGTATTTCTGAATCAGAGAGAAAGAATATCGAGGAGAAACTGACACAAAACATTATTAAATCAGATATTTGGAAGCAGTCAGATGTTGTCGGTATAACAATTTCCAATGGATTTGAGTGGAATACAAAGCCAATCATTGAAACTGCCTGGGATGAAGGTAAGTCTATATGTGTGCCAAAGTGCCGACCAAAGGAACGAAAGCTCGATTTTTATAGAATAAATACATACGAACAATTAGAAGTGGTTTATTATAATTTACTGGAGCCGATCCCTGAAGAAACGCAAAAAGTAGCTAAAAGAATGATCGAATTACTTATCGTTCCAGGACTATTATTTGATAGAAGCGGCTTTCGAATTGGCTTTGGCGGAGGGTATTATGATCGGTTTTTAAGTGATTTTCCAAACAACAGAATATCATTGGCTTCCAATACTCAAATAGTAGAAGAATTACCGGCTGAACCGTTGGATATACCTGTAGATAGAATAATTACAGAAAGTGGATTTCTGTGATAAGGAGAGATGTAATGTAATGGTAGATTCGACACGTTATTCACGACAAATGTTATTTGCCCCAATACAAGAAGCAGGACAGCAAAAACTGGCAAACAGCACCGTACTTGTTGTTGGTGCTGGTGCACTTGGTACTGTTATATGTAATCATCTTGTTAGAGCGGGTGTTGGTCGAGTACGTCTGATAGACCGTGATTATGTAGAACTCAGTAATTTGCAGCGACAAATGCTTTTCGATGAAGATGATGCCGAACAGGCAATGCCAAAAGCTATTGCCGCAAAAAATAAACTGACAAAAATGAATAGTACTGTTTCGGTTGAAGCGATTGTAGGTAACGCTACAAATGAAAATATAAATGAATTAATTAAAGATATTGATGTAGTAATGGATGGGACAGATAATTTTTCTACACGTTATCTTTTAAATGATGCTTGTTTTAAACATAATATCCCATTCTCATATGGTGGGGTTGTAAGTTCAAGAGGGATGACTGCATTCTTCATTCCCACCGAGACACCTTGCTTACGCTGTATTACAAACGAAGGCGCCGAGAGTGGGCAAACATGTGATACAGTTGGCGTGATTTCACCAGCAGTTGATATGATTTCTTCTCTACAAATTACGGAAACACTAAAGTTTTTAACTGGTAATAAGCGTAATTTACGTAATACACTTAAAACAGTTGACTTATGGTTCAATCAGCAATATGATATAAAATTATCAAATCCTGATCCAAGCTGCCGCACATGCCAAAAGAATGAATATCCAGCTTTACAAAGAACTGCTCAAGATCGTGAAATTGTATTATGTGGACGTGACACGGTTCAAATCCATAACAATACGGGAATGAATCTGGAGTTTTGGGAAAGTCAATTAGCTCAAGTAGCTACAGTGCAGCGAACACCATTTTTATTAAAGGCAACTATTAATGAAACTATTAATCTTGTCATATTCAACGACGGACGTGTTCTCGTACAAGGTACTGAAGACCCTGTCCAAGCAAGAACTTGGTATGACCGTTATATTGGATCCTGATGCATAAAACTATAGCATGTTGAAAACAATTAATAACACAACATCATTAGCAGAAAAGGGTGTCAGGATGAGAATATTTTTATTTCTTACATTTTTATTTACCATTGCAACATTAGTTTTTAAATGGAGATATAGAATTGTAAATACTCTATTAGCGATTAGTTTCTTGCGGCGGATTGCAGTTATGATTACGATGAACATGCCAGCAATACGTAACAAAATATTACCTGGCCTGTTCAGTCGACAACCAAACTAAAGAGTTGATTTTAAAAAAAGAAGCTGTTCTGTGACAGCTTCTTTTACTATATAATTAGAAAACGATGCTTATTGCCAGGCCATAGTTGCACCATATACAGTAAGAAATTATTTAAACTTCCTTAACTGCTAAAAGAAAAATAAATTTATTTTTGGTAAGATGGTTTCAGGGAGGAAAACGAATGTACCTATCTGAGCAATATACGTTCTATAAATTAGCACATAGTCTAGTTGAAAAAGATGACTTTGAAATTCTGCATATAAATGAAAATGGCCAGGAAATATGGCTTGAAAAATATGAAAATAAAACGTCGCATGTGGTTCGCTTATTACATAAAGGTTTTGACTGGAAAAACCATTTAAAAAGAGATATAAGAACTGTTTTTCAAAAGGCAAAAGCAATGAAACGTTTTTTTCTGGGGAAACATATTCAAATACATAATGTATATATTTCTACTCATTCACCGGTAGATGATTGGTATATACTAAGGAAACCAATGCAGCTAAATGAAAAGAACCCAATGAAAATGAAAGTATACTACTTGTCACAGGATGAAAAAGATGTTGAACATTCTCGTCTGCAGGATGCAATTGGCAGTTCAAGTGTAATGATTTCAGATGAAGAGTCAGAACTGGGTATGGAAGAACAGGTTAATTATTATAGATCCCAATTGGATGCTAATCTAAAAAACAAAAAAGATGAGGCTGAAGGTGTATTCTCAAATGGGAGACCATTTTTAACTTACTTTTTACTGGGCATCAATATTGTGATTTTTTTATTACTTGAACTGAACGGGAGCAGTAAATCTACAGAAACATTGATAAGGTTTGGAGCAAAATATAATCCTGCCATTATTGAAAATGGTGAGTGGTGGCGAATAATCTCCTCTATGTTTCTGCATATCGGATTTCTGCACTTGTTTATGAATATGTTTGCTGTGTATTATCTCGGTATTGCCGTTGAACGAATATATGGTTCGATCCGATTCATTATAGTATATTTCTTAGCTGGTATTGGCGGTGGTTTGGCTAGTTTTGCGTTCACCACAAACATCTCAGCTGGGGCTTCTGGTGCATTATTTGGGCTTTTCGGCGCACTATTATTCTTTGGGTTAACTCATAAAAAAATATTTTTTCAAACGATGGGTAAAAGTTTGCTTATTATAATTGGGATAAACCTCGTATTTGGATTCATGGTACCGCAAGTTGATAATGGGGCACATTTAGGAGGATTAATAACTGGTTTTATTGCTTCAGCAATCCTCCATTTACCTGGGATGAAAAAAGTGTCCATGCAGTTTCTTGCCTTCATTCTTTATGTAGTTATTATCTTAGGATTAATCCTATTTGGTATCCAACATAACCTGAATAGTCCTTCTTATCAGTTGATGAAAGTGGAACAGTTAGCAGCAGTTCAGGATTACGAAAAAATAGTTGAAATTACTACAACTGGCTTAAGGAATCCTAATGACCTTGCAGATGAATTATTGTTTCAAAGATCTTATGCTTACGTTAAGTTAAATGAAGTTGATTCAGCAATAGATGATTTGGAAAATACAATACAGATAAATGACGAATTTGCCGAGGCGCATTTTAATTTAGCAGTTTTGTATTATAACCAAGGACAGGAAAATAAAGCACAAGAAAGCATTAAAATGGCATATGAAATTAGACCGAACAGTGATGATATTAAAAAGTTCTATGAACAAATTATTGGTGAATGAACAGAATAGAAGTCCAGATATCATTGCAGCAATTTAACTTTAAATAACAGGATAGGATGTTTAGAAGTTTTATTTTTATTGGTTGGATCAATTACGTAGTTGATATAAAATGCGAAGTACTTTTTGAGTGCAATGATGCCGCTCCGGAATACACTTCGCGCACCTAGGGCTGCTGATGAGTCTCCTTGCACCTACGTCGCTGCGTAGTCTCATCTAGGCCTCAGCTCCCACAGGAGTCTACGTGTATTTCCTACGCTGGGATTGTTTACCTTAATTTTCTTAGCCATAGGGAACACTTCAACTTCTAATCAAGAAGCCTCTTCCAGTGGAGGCAGAATACGTAGACTCCTCGAAAATAAAAACCAATTTTCTTCGTGCGATGTAATGCTGCCGGAGCTTTCCTTGTCCTATAGGAACAGCACGTTCCGAAGACCACGGAAGAAGCAATTAAGTGAGGTCGTGCCCATGGAAAGCGAAGTATTCTGTCGGAACGAATGTAAGCACTCAGCCATCATTAGAACAAAAGAAAATCTTCACTAATTGGAATTTTTTGTCTTATAAGCAACATTAGAAAACTAGACATTCACTAAGCCTTTTGGGAAATGCTTAGTTGCACTTATGCAGTAAGAAAGAAGTTATGCTTTCTTAACTGCAAAATAAATCCGAACTAATTCGAATTCTATTTCGAGAATTTTGAATGATAGTTCGGATTTCACTTTGACTAATACACTTTTGTCCCGGCATCTTTTTATTGAAATTCAGGATACTGCTGAATCAGTCTTTCCTTTTTACCATTTATTTCATATAAAACGATTAAATGTTTATTCTGTTTGTCAAACAAGATTAGAGGCACGTAGCTTTTTAATTTATTTTTTTCTATGTTCTTGGCATTTATAATATAGTTTTTATATATACCTTCCCAAAGTTGACCAATAATTTGATTCGTTTGTTTTTGGGTTAGGGATGGAAGGGGGGTATCATTATATTTGTAAAGCTTTGTAAGTGGAACTGAAAGATACGATTCAGCAGCAATATCAAAGTGACGAATTAGCAATTTCCATGAATATAATAATTGTTGATTTGTTGTATGATCGAGTAATGTTGCCCACTCGGTTTCATATTTATTATTAGGGGTTTTAAAGGATTCTAATGCAGTGTTTGGTGAATCGATTACATACAATTGATCATATGTCATTTTATGAATACTTCTAATTTGGTCGTCTGGATAATGAATCTCCCCATGATGATAGGAAATAGCTTGGAAATAACTGCTATCCTCTCCATTAATTTTTTCTTTTGTCTGGATTCGATCGGTATCTTCTATCCATTTGCTTCGAATACCTCTTAACATACCGTTATTAAATAATAATGAAGCATCTTGCCTCAGGTATATCTCCTTATCACTTTTTGAATTACTTTCCCAGATAATCTCATACGAATCATTGGTTTTCTCAGCTATCATTTCAATACGAGTATTTGCCTTTTCAAAGCTTGTTTTTTCATCCATAGGAAAAAATGTAATAGTTGGAACAGTCCTTTCCTGAATGATGTATACAAATACTGGTAAAAATATAAAAAAGATTACGATGTAAATTAATAATCGCTTTTTCATTTCTCTTATCACCCTTTTCGATTCCCACTTAAAGTAAAATGTATGAGCTTGGACAACTGTTTATGCTTATTAGGGAATAGAATAAAGGTCTTGTAACAAACTAACTGTAGATTCTATTTGAGGGTGATAAACTTATGGAGAGAGAAAAACAATCGTTATTTTCCTCGTTTCAAAAGAATGTTGATTATATGAAAGACAGGTTGGCTGTCGATAAAAGCTTTGACGTTATTTCATTGGATTTGGAGTATGCAGGAAGAAAAATGGCTCTATTTTTAATCGACGGGTTTGCAAAAGATGAGATTCTGCACTACATTATGAAGTTATTGGCACAGCTAGAACCTGAGCAGCTGGAACCAGACCCATTAGCAAAACTTTTCAAAACGTATATACCTTATATTGAAATAGGTCGTCTTGAAGATTTAAACAAGGTAGCCGATCAAGTACTTGGCGGCCCAGCAGCATTAATTGTTGAAGGTATTGATGAAGTAATCATGATTGATGCAAGGACATATCCTGTAAGGGCCCCGGCTGAGCCAGACTTAGAGAGAGTTGTGCGCGGTTCCCGAGATGGTTATGTTGAAACGATTGTTTTTAATACTGCTCTCACAAGGAGGAGGGTTCGCGATCGATCGTTACGTATGGAATACCTGCAAATAGGCAGAAGGTCCATGACAGATGTCTGTATCTGTTACCTTGACGATATTGCAGATCAGGATCGCGTTGAGAAATTAAAGGAAGTATTAAAGATGATAGATACAGATGGTTTGCCAATGGCTGAGAAAACCATAGAGGAATTTATTAGTGGACGACATTGGAACCCATACCCAACTGTCAGGTATACGGAGAGACCCGATACAGCTGCAGCCCATTTATATGAGGGGCATGTGCTGATAATTATCGATGGTTCACCTAGTGTAATGATTACACCAGCGACATATTGGCATCATTTGCAGCACGCAGAAGACTACCGCCAAAAACCAATGGTTGGTGCATATTTAAGATTTGTCCGTTTTATTGCAGTTTTTGTATCAATTTTTATATTACCGCTTTATTATCTTTTTTCTGTTAGTCCGGAATTTTTACCGACTGGCTTGGAATATATTGGTCCGTCTGAGGCTGGAACAATTCCGTTGATAACACAATTTTTAGTAGCTGAGATAGGAATTGATATGTTAAGGTTGGCAGCAATCCATACGCCATCGTCTTTAGCAACGGCACTAGGGCTGGTTGCCGCCATATTAATGGGACAGGTGGCAGTAGAGGTTGGCCTATTCTCAAGTGAAGTTGTTCTTTATTTAGCAGTGGCAGCAATAGGTACTTATGCCACACCAAGTTATGAATTGAGTTTGGCAAATCGATTGATTCGAATGTTTTTGTTGTTAGTAACAGCATCGTTTGGAGCAATTGGATATGCAGTTGGGATTACACTATGGATCCTGTATTTAGTACGAATGAACTCGTTCAAAACAGCTTACTTTTGGCCGTTTCTGCCTTTTTCGTATCGGGCATTTCGTGATGTATTCCTGCGATCACCGATGCCATTGAAAAATAGAAGACCATCATTTTTACACCCAAAAGATCCAGATCGTTAAATAATTTCGATCTGGATTTTTTGTTGTTCCTTATTTCACCACACTTTGGTATAATTAGAAATGGTGATTTAAATGAAAACTATTTATGATATACAACAATTATTGAAAAGGTTTGGAACGATTATATATATTGGTGATCGATTAGCAGATCTCGAACTAATGGAAACTGAAGTAAAAGAACTGTATCAAGCACAATTTATTGAAACAAACGAATACCAGATGGCCTTATTACTCCTTAGACAAGAAGCATCACAGGTACGAGATGAAAAAGGAGAGAGTTTCTAATGAAGCAGAACATTATAGGGGTAGATGTTGGTGGCACAACAATAAAAATCGGCATAATAAATGAAGCAGGGAATATCCTAGATAAGTGGGAGATTAAAACTAACGTTTCCAACAACGGAACTTCAATTCTGACAGATATTTGGAACTCAGTAAGATATAAAATTGATTCAGGTCAATTAAACAAAAAAAGACTTTCTGGTATTGGACTTGGCGCACCAGGTTTTATTCACGAGGATTCAGGAAGTGTATATGAAGCAGTAAATATCGGATGGAAAAACATAGAAATAGCCAGAGAGCTAAAAGCAATTTCGGGTTTTCCTGTATTCGTACAGAATGATGCAAACATTGCAGTACTTGGTGAAAACTGGCTAGGTGCAGGTGAGCAAGCAAGAAATCTTATTGCTGTCACCCTTGGAACAGGGGTAGGAGGCGGAATAATTGCCAACGGTGCTATTTTAAATGGTGAAAATGGAACAGCAGGGGAGATTGGTCATATAACTGTTGAAGAAAATGGCTATTTATGTAATTGCGGGCGAAGAGGTTGCTTGGAAACAATTGCATCAGCAACTGGAATGGTTCGACAAGCTAAGAATAAAATTGAATTAAATCCAACAAGCCGTCTAGCATCTTTTTATCAGGAGAATGGAAGTTTAACAACAAAAGATATTTTTGAATTAGCAAATCATGGTGATACCTTAAGTGCGGAAATTATTGACTATACCTCCGATGTTCTAGGATTAGTAATTGCAAATCTTGCAACAATAATAAATCCTTCTAAGGTTCTTATAGGCGGCGGTGTTTCAAAAGCCGGAGAAGGGTTTATATCGGGTATAGATAATGCTTTCCGTAAATATGCCTTGGACAGAGTGAGTGAAATCTGCGAATTAAAAGTTGCTCAGCTTGGAAATGACGCTGGGATAATCGGTGCGGGTTATTTAGTAAAGCAGAAATTAAATAATACTACATTTTAATCTTTACTTTTTAAAGATCTTCTATTAATATAATAATTTATCAGCTAATTATTACTAATATAAAAAGATGAAAATTCTATGAAACTTTTTGATGCAGAGAAACGTCATATAGTAGTGTAGGGCATTTGCCACGTTTTAAAAATGTAGTTACGGGTATTGGATGAAATGAATAAGTATAGTTAGTGTAAGATGATAAATGTTTTATTGTAGGAGAGGATCTAAAATGAACTTTAAACGAATTAAAATGCCTTTATTTATAATTGCAACCTTATTGTTTGGGTTAAAGACTTATTTTATATATCGATTTTTATTTAGTATCGAATTGGAAAACTCAATGCAGGAATTCATCCTGTTTATAAATCCATTTGTTTCAGCTTTTTTATTCTTTTCAATAAGTGTATGGCTTAAAAAGCAATCCCGACAAATGAAATTCTTGCGTTATACAGCATTAATAGGAACACTCATTGTATATTTTAACCTTGTTTTCTATCGTTCCTTTACTGACTTTATAACAATTCCACAGTTATTCCAGGCAAGTAATATTGGTGACTTGGGTTCAAGTATTTTTACATTGATTGAAGTATACGATATTTTATTTATTGTCGATGTAGCAATTATTTGGTATTTAAGTAAGAAAAAACCAGATGTTATGTCTGTAAGCTATCCAAAAAGTGGAAGAGTATTTGCATTAGCAATGTCATTAATGCTGCTTGCAGGGAACTTTTTCTTAGCTGAGATGGAAAGACCTCAATTATTCACTCGTGCGTTTGACCGTGAATATTTAGTCAAAAATATTGGGTTATTCAATTATCACGTTTATGATTTAGCGGTCCATTCAAAAGTAAAGACGCAGCGTGTCTTTGCAGATGGTAATCAACTACCTGAAATAAAAGAGTATGTAAACGAAAATGTCCAAAATGATAGCAAATCACCGTTACATGGTATTGCAGAAGATAAGAATGTTATCTTTATCTCGGCAGAATCTGTGCAGAACTTTGTGATAAATAATAAAGTGAATGGTGAAGAGATAACACCGTTCTTAAACAGTTTAGTTAATGATGAGAGTACCTATTATTTTGAAAACTTTTATCATCAGACACAACAGGGGAAGACCTCTGATTCTGAATTTCTGACCGAGAATTCTCTTTATCCGCTGTCGAGAGGTGCGGTTTTCTTCACACATGGTCAGAATGAGTATAATGCAATGCCAGAGATCTTAAACGAAGAAGGATATTACACATCAGTTTTTCATTCGAATAATAAAAGCTTTTGGAATCGGGATCAAATGTATAAGAGTCTAGGATTCGATCACTTTTATGGGGAAAAGGCATATGAAGTCAATAAGGAGAATTCAGTTGGATGGGGTCTGAAGGATAAACCGTTCTTTGAACAATCCATCAAGTATTTACAGACAATGGAACAGCCGTTTTATACTAAGTTTATTACACTAACAAATCACTTTCCGTTTGAATTAAGTGAAGAAGATAGCTCGATTGATAAATTTGATTCAAATTCTACTACGCTGAATAATTATTTTCCAACAGTCCGGTATACTGATGAAGCGATTGAAAAATTCTTTAAACAGTTAAAGGATGCTGGATTATATAAAGATTCTGTCATTGTTATTATGGGTGACCATTATGGTATAAGTGAAAACCATAATAAAGCAATGAGCCAGTATTTAGGTAAAGAAAAGATAACGCCTTATGATCATGTACAATTACAGGAAGTACCAATGTTCATTCATATACCAGGACATGAAGATGGAAAGGTTATGTCCCAAGTATCTGGTCAAATAGATATAAAACCAACATTATTACACATGTTGGGTATTTCAACAAAAAATGATTTATACTTCGGTAACGACATGTTCCGGAAAGATCGCAAGGGTTATATAGCATTACGAAATGGAGATTTTATAAGTCAAAAATATATCTCGACAAGTGGTATCTGCTATAATCGAAAAACCGGTGAGCCTGTTGAAACTAATGAAAATACAACTGCTGAAAGTAAAGCAGAATCAGTATGTAAACCAATAAAAGAAAAAGTAGAAAAAGAATTAGGTTACTCAGACGAAATTATTTATGGGGATCTATTCAGATTTATGGACTTTTCAAAAAGTAAATAAGTAAATAAAAAAGCTGATCCTATTGGATCAGCTTTTTTAATTGCTTAGGAGACTATAAATTATAAGTGAAGTGGATAATTGGACTTCCGAACTACCATTAATGGTGTCTAGTCAGTTTGCTGCTCCTCACGGACACATTCCCATACATCTGGCTTTTGTTCAAAACAAAAGCGCAAGCGCCTGTTCAGCGCCGTATGGACTGTGCTTTGCTCTGCGGGTGGGTCGACGTTGCCGCGCAAAGCGGCGGTGTTAGT